>URKW01000030.1 GCA_900548615.1 uncultured Eubacteriales bacterium
TGAAGGTGGGCGACACCGTGGCCGCCTCCATCGATACCGTCCGCCGCGCCGCCATCCGCCGCGCCCACAGCGCCACCCACCTGCTGGATGCCGCGCTGGTGAAGGTGCTGGGCGACCACGTGCATCAGGCCGGTTCTCTGGTGGAGCCTGACCGTCTGCGCTTCGACTTTACCCACTTTGAGGGCATCACCCCCCAGCAGCTAAACGAGGTGGAGGATCTGGTGAACGGCGCCATTCTGGACGGCCTGACCATCACCACCGAGGAGCTGCCGCTGGACGAGGCCAAGGCCCGCGGCGCGGTAGCTACCTTTGGCGAGAAGTACGGTCAGACGGTTCGCGTGGTCACCATGGGCGATTTCTCCATGGAGCTGTGCGGCGGTACCCATCTGGACAACACCGCCAAGGTGGGCATGTTCCGCATCAAGTCCGAGAGCAGCGTGGCCTCCGGCGTCCGCCGTATCGAGGCCACTACCGGCCGCGTGTCCATTGACGAGACCCGTCATGGCCGCAACACGCTGCTGAAGGCGGCTCAGTTCTTCAAGACCGCACCCAATACCATTCTGGAGCGCATGGAGCAGCAGGCCAACGAGATGAAGGAGCTGCGTCAGGCGCTGGAGAAGTTCAAGGCCGAGGCCTCTTTGGGCGAGGCCCGTCAGGTGATGGCCTCCGCCAAGACCGTGGGCGGCCTGCACGTCATCACCGGCACCCGCCAGAATCTGGACGCCAACGCTCTGCGGGCCATGGGCGACTTCATGCGGGACAAGGATCCCAGCGTGGTGGCGGTGCTGGCCAGCATCAACGGTGAGAAGGTCAGCTTCCTGGCAGTCTGCGGCAAGGAGGCCGTGGCTCGGGGCATCAAGGCCGGTGAGCTGGTGAAGTCCGTGTCCGCCGTGTGCGGCGGCAAGGGCGGCGGCAAGCCCGACAGCGCCATGGGCGGCGGCACCGATCTGCTGAAGGTGGACGACGCGCTGGCCACCGTGGACGACTTCGTGGCCGCCAAGCTGGGCTAACCATGTAAATAGTGCCCGCCCGGTAGGGCGGGCACATACCCAAACCATACAACGAAAGGAGACGAATCCATGAAGAACGACTGCCTGTTCTGTGCCATCATCGATGGCGAGATCCCCAGCAACAAGGTCTATGAGGACGAGCTGTGCTACGCCTTCTACGACATCGAGCCCCAGGCTCCCACCCATTTTCTGGTGGTACCCAAGGCTCACATCTGCTGCGCCAACGACATTGACGAGAGCAACGAGGCCGTAGTGGCCCACTGCTTCACCGTCATCGCCAAGCTGTGCAAGGAGCTGGGCTGTGAAAGCTACCGCATCGTCAACAACTGCGGCGATCAGTCCGGCCAGACCGTGAAGCACCTGCACTTCCATGTGCTCAGCGGCCGCGACATGACGTGGCCTCCGGGCTAAACGGCTGCTGTGAATGCTGCAAGACGAACAGGGCTTTCCCTCTGGAAAGCCCTGTTTTTCTATTACCCAATATGCTTCAGCGGTTCTTTCAGATCCCGCTGGATCTGCTTTTGATACCGCTCCTCCTCGCTGAACACGCAGCCGCAGTATTTCTGCATGTAAAAGCCCAGCTCACGGGCCTCCTGCTGTCCGGCGCGGAAGCCGGGGCGGAAATCCCGGTACAGGAACTTCACGCCGTAGCGGCGGGCCATCTCCTCGGCGATCTCCGCCATCCGCTCGTGCTGCTGGTAGGGACTGACGAACAGGGTGGAGGTGAAGCTGGAAAAGCTGTTCTCGGCGGCAAAGCGGGCCGTCTGCTCCAGTCGCACCGTATAGCAGTGGCCGCAGCGGTGGTCGATATCCCCGGCCACAGCGCTGCAGAAATCCCGCAGGCCGTAATCCTCCTGCACGATCAGCTCCATGCCGATGGTGGGCGCGTAGGCTATCAGGGTATCCCGGCGGGACTTGTACTCCTGATAGGGGTGGATATTGGGGTTGAACCAGTAGGACACCGGCTCAATGCCCTCGCTGCGCAGCTGGTGGATACAGGCCACCGAACAGGGTGCGCAGCAGGTGTGCATCAGCGTTTTTTCCATAGCTTCTCCTTCAGTGCCGTCAGGCTGACGGCCTTTTTCTCCTGATAGGGCCGCAGGGAGAGGAAACGGTCGCATACCTTGCGGAAGGGGGTGTGCTCCAGCTCCTCAAAGAACCGCTGGCGATCCGGCGGCTGGACGGCGGCGGCCCGCAGAGCGGCGTTGTCCGCCACGGCCTCCTCCAGCGTGCGGGGCTCCCGCTTCAGCGGAAGCTGGTCGAAAATGTGGGCGCCCTTGACGGAGTTGATGAGCAGTAAGGACATACCGGCTTTCTGCTGCTGGGGCTGGAAATCCTTGGGGATCGTGTGGAACGTGGTCATGGTCAGGTCGCCGGGGCGGTTGGTGTTGGCGTAGGCGCAGCGGTAGCAGACCGGCCGCAGGAACAGCCGGCGGAAAATGCCACGGCCCAGCTGGCACTTGCCAAGCGGCGCGTCAAAGGTGCCGCCGCCCTCGAACCACACGCGGAAGCGGCGCTCCTTCTCGCCCTTCAGCTTGTCGCAGAAATGCACGTCCACCGCCTGACGGCGCTTGATGTAGGCCATGGACTCCACGAACCGGGCCCACACGCCGGGAGAGCCCACGCCGCTGCACGCGAAATCGCAGGTCAGCAGGTTTTCCGGGTGCTCGCCAAGAAAACGATAGAGGCCGTCTACCTGACAGGGGGTGCCGCAGAACAGTACGAACCGCCGCTGCTCCAGATACATCTGCACCTGCTGGTACGTCTCGCCCAGTTCGCTCTGGATGGGCTTCGCACCCCGCAGCAGCCGCAGATCCTCTTTGTTTTTTACGACGATATGGCGCACCTGCAGCTTTTCGTCCAGCGCTGCACCGAACACTACGCCGCCGCATTCTAGCGCGAACTCCGCCAACGCCGTGAACACGCCGCCTGCTGTGGAATGGGCGCGGACGGCTTCGTCCTCGTTCCATACGGCGAATACGGCGGGAGCGCTGCGTACTTCCCGCTGCTTCAGGGCGGGGCAGACGTGGGCACAGTGTCCGCAGCCAACGCAGCCGTCGGTGATCTGGGGGTAGAGAAAGCCCTCCTTGTCGCGCACCATATGGACGGCGCCCTTGGGACACCCGCTGGCACACGCGCCGCATCCGGTGCAATGGTCATGGGGCGCCAGCTGCGGTTTTACGGTTTCTGCCATGGCACAGCCTCCTTGCCGATCATTATGGGATGTATTGTAACACAGCGGCGGAAAATTGGCAAGTAGGGAGGGGGAATGGCAGGAATTGCCGCCGGAAAGAAAATTTTCAAAACCTACTTGACACATAATACTATGTGATGTATAGTATGTGGCGAAAGGGGGTATTGCCATGCTTGACCCACAAATGAAGCGGGGATTGCTGGAGGCCTGCGTGCTGTCGGCGCTGGCCCGTGGGGATTCCTATGGCTATAAGATCGTGAAGGATCTGTCGGTCTGTGTGCAGGTGTCGGAATCCACCCTGTATCCCATCCTGCGGCGGTTGGAGAGCGCCGGCGCCCTGACGGTGTACAGCGTGGAGCATAACAGCCGCCTGCGGAAATTTTACCACTTGACAGAACAGGGACGGCGGCAGTTGGCTGCCGCCGTGGAGGATTGGAAGGAGCTGGAGTCTATGTACGAATTTATCAGAGGAGGGCTGCGGGAATGACCAAGGCTGATTTTTTACAACTGCTGGAGCGGGCGCTGGCGCAGCTTCCGGAGGAGGAGCGCCGGGCCAATCTGGAGTATTACAGCGAGCTGCTGGACGATATGCTGGAGGAGGGCATGACAGAGGCGGAGGCTACCGCCAAGCTGGGCAGTCCCTCCCAGATCGCCCAGAGCATTTTGCAGGAGGTGCCGCTGGGCAAGCTGGTCAGCACCCGCATGAAGCCGAAAAGCGGCTGGACGCCGCTGGCTATCGTGCTGGCGGTGGTGGGCAGCCCTGTGTGGGTGCCGCTGCTGCTGCTGGCGGCAGCGCTGGTGCTGTCGCTGTTCGTGTCCATCTGGGCACTGGGCGTGGCGGCGGTGGCCGTTGTGGTAGGCCTTGCGGTGGCGGTGGTGGCCGCGCCCATCCTCGCTATCCGGGCCGCTGTTCTGACGCTGCCGCTGGGTCTGCTGCTGCTGGGCGGCGGACTGGTGCTGCTGGGTCTGTGCGTGCTGGGCGGACTGATGGCGGTGGAGCTGTGCAAGCTGCTGTGGCAGCTGACGGTGTGGCTGGCCCATAAGATCAAGGGCCTGTTCATCCGGAAGGAGGAGAACCTATGAAAAAATCGGTAAAGGTGACGCTGATCGTGGCGGCGGCGCTGGTGGGACTGGGACTGTGTCTGGCCGTGGCGGGTCTTGCCATGGGCGGACGGTTCAGCGACCTGCGGAACCTGCATCTTGACCCCGCCACAGGCCAATGGGAGCAGACGGAGGAGACAAGGGATCAGACAGGCGACTATACGGGAAGCGACTACTATTTGCCTGCGGGGACGAGCATCACCGCATTGAATATCGACTGGATCTCCGGCGAGGCGGAGATACTGGTGACGAATGACGCTGATATCCTTGTGAGGGAGCAGCCTGAGCGTGGAATATCCGCCTCTTATGCCATGGTGGTGACGGAGCAGGACGGCGTGCTGAAGGTGCGCTACGCCGCAGATGAATTTCTGACGCTGCCGGATCTGCCTCCCAAGAAGCTGGTGGTGCGGCTTCCTCGTGCGGTGGCGGAAAATCTGACGGAGGTGCAGTTGAACAGCGTGTCCGCCGATTTCGACGTGGCGGCTCTGACGGTGAAGGAAGCCCTGATCTTTGACAGCGTTTCCGGCGATCTGGAGACCGACTTCATCACGGCGGACAGGGCGGAGGTGAACACCGTGTCCGGCAAGATCGACTTGGACGGCAGCTTCCATCAGGTGACCGGCGGCAGCACCAGCGGCGAGGTCGATCTGGCGCTGCGGAAGTGCCCTGATAAGATCGAGCTGACTACCGTTAGCGGTGATGTGGATCTGGAGCTGCCCCGGAGCGCCGGTTTTACGCTGCGCTACAGCACGGCATCCGGTGATTTGGAGAGCGACTTCCCGCTGACCGCAGGTCGTACCTATGGCGACGGCAGCGGCAGTATCACGATAGATACCACCAGCGGCGACCTGAAGATCGAAAATCTGGATTGAAAAAAATCCCCTGCGTCAGCAGGGGATTTTTTCATATGTACGATTACTTGGTGTTCTTGCACTCCACCTTGACCTTGTCGAAGGTGGCCACGGTGTCGGCGTCGGGAGCCTTGGTCAGCAGGGACACCACGACGATGAAGGCCAGCGCCACGATGAAGGCGGGCAGCAGCTCGTAGATGCCCCACACGCCGCCCATGGGCTTCAACAGATACTTCCAGATGAACACCATGGCGCCGCCGGAGATCATACCGGCCAACACGCCCCACTTGGTGGTGCGCTTCCAGAACAGAGCGGTCAGCATGGCGGGCGCGAAGGTGGCACCGAAGCCGGCCCACGCGAAGGACACGATGGTGAACACGGAGCTGTTGGGGTCGCGGGCCAGGAACACGGCAATGATAGAGATGACGATGACCGTCACCCGGGCTACCCACATGGTGGCCTTGCTGGACATCTTTACGCCGAAGACCTCCTTCACCAGATCCTCGGAAACACTGGAGGAAGCGGCCAGCAGCTGGCTGTCCGCCGTGGACATGGTGGAGGCCAGAATGCCGGCGATGATAAGACCGGCGGCCAACGCGGCCAGCACGCCGTGGGTGCTCAGCAGGTCGGCAATCTTAACGATAACGGCCTCGGCGGCACTGGAGGAGCCGAAGGTCTCAATCTCGCCTACACGGGACATGGCCAGCCCCACAATACCGATGGTGACGGCCACGGTCATGGAGATGACCACCCAGATGCTGCCGATGCGGCGGGAGATCTTGATCTTCTTGGCGTCACTGATGCCCATGAAGCGCAGCAGGATGTGGGGCATGCCGAAGTAGCCCAGGCCCCATGCCAACATGGACAGGGACTTGATAAAGCCGTAATTGGTGACCTCGCCGGTGGAAATATCGGTCATCTGCACCAGACTCAGATAGCCGGGGATGGAACGAGCGTTATCAGTGACAGCGCCCCAGCCGCCGGCCACTTCGATGCCGAAGCCCAGCACCACGATCAGGGCGATGGTCATGACGATGCTCTGGATCAGGTCGGTGGTGGACACGGCCAGGAAGCCGCCCATGATGGTATACAGAATGACCACCGCCGCGCCGATCAGCATGGAGATCATGTAATCGAAGCCGAACAGGCTGTTGAACAGCTTGCCGATGGCGGCGAAGCCGGAGGCGGTGTAGGGGATGAAGAAGATGAGAATGATAAGAGCGGAGATGCCTAGCAGCACCTTCTTGTCGTCCTTGAAGCGCTTGGAGAAGAACTCCGGCACGGTGATGGCATTGATCTCGGCGGAGTAGATACGCAGCCGCTTGGCCACCAGCAGGAAGTTCAGGTAGGTGCCCAGCGCCAGACCGATGGCGGTCCACGCCGCGTCGGCGATACCGGTGAAGTACGCCACGCCGGGCAGACCCATCAGCAGCCAGGAGCTCATGTCGCTGGCCTCGGCGCTCATGGCCGTGACCACGGGGCCCAGCTGGCGACCGCCCAGATAGAAGCTGTCCGTGCCGCCCTTGCTGGCGCGGGAGTAGGCCACGCCTACGAACACCATGGCGATGAGGTACACCGCAATGGCGATGATGATACAAATTTGTGCAGATGTCATGTTTGGAACCTCTCTTTCTGTCTAACGAGAGTTAATATAACATACTTTTTACTAGACGTAAATACAGAATAGAGTATAGAACTAATTCTATACTCTATTCTGCTAAAGATGTGATAAATACTGATAAATACAAGTAAAAAGAGGTAGACGATTTATAAATCTGGCAAAAGACGAAAAATAAATTTTATTTTTCACCCCGATAATTGGCCAAAAACATGGGCATCAGCCGGTCGGCGTTGCGGGCCAGCGCGTAGCCGCCGTCCGCCAGACACCAGTCGTACATCAGCGCCCGCTCGAACATGGCGTAGTCGTTGATGATCTCGTTGGCGGTCATATCTGTTCGCAGCTCGCGGCGCTCCATGCCTTGCCGCACCACTTGGTGCAGCAGCTTGAAATACATGCGGTCGCGGTTCAGCAGGTGCTTCTCGCCCTTGGTGGTCAGCTGGGTGGAAAACAGCCGGGCCAGCAGCTCCACCGACACCGTGTTGTCGATCATGGTGAACAGCTCGTGATTCATATACAGCAGCTTGTCCGCGGCATGCATGTCCGGAGCCATCTCCTGCCGCAGCTCCTCGTACTTCTCGTCGAAGATCATGGACAGAGAGCCCAGCAGTGCGTCCTTGCCCTCGAAGTAGTGGTAAAAGCTGCCCTTGGAGGTCTCGGACTCGAAGATGATATCCTCTACGGTGGTGTTGTCATAGCCCTGCTCATAGAACAGCTTCCACGCTGCCGAGACGATGCGGCCCTTGGTATTGCGTCCGGATTTACGGGGCACGGCGGCCACCTCCTCTCTTTCTTCGGCGGGTCAGCCGCCGCAGCGGCCCAGTGACCAGGCCGCGCTCATAGCGGTTCATGCCGAACAGCCATACGGAAATGCCGTATACCGCCACAAAGGCAAGTCCCGGCGGGATCAGACCCCAATAGGTGGTGGGGTGGACGAACACCGCCAGCAGCACCGCCGCGGCGGCAGGCAGCAGCATGGAGGGCGTCAGGTGGAGAATATGCCGCCAGAAGGCGGGGATATTCAGGCCGATGCGGTGATAGTAGTACCAGTTCATCAGGATCACGTTGCCCACCAGCGTGGCAATGGCGGTGCCGATGGCGGCGCCCAGACCCTGCCACTTGATGCACAGCGGGATAGAGATCAGGATGTTGCCCACCAGCACCCCCAGATAGGTGAGGGAGCGGAACTTGTGCATATTCTTGGCCCGCTGGATCTCGATGCCCACGGTCTGAACGTTAGTCCAAAGACAGGCGAAAAACAGCAGCAGCGTCGTCCAATAGTCGATGCGGAACTGCTCACCGCCGCCCCACAGCACCACGAAGGACTGTCCGATGGCCACGAAGCCCAGAAAGATGCACGACAGCAGAATGAATTGCAGCCGTCCCACACGGGTGAACAGCGCGTCCAGTTTCCACATGGAGGCGCCCTCCGCCACCAGCCGGTGGACGCGGGGGGTCATGACGTTGGAGATGGCGTTGCCGAACAACAGGAAGTAGTTGTTCAGCTGGGCGGCGATGCTGTACACCGTTACGGCGGCGGAGCCGTGGAACCACGTCAGCAGCTGTCGGTCGATAGACCAGTTCACGTTATCCACCACGATGCCGATGAATACATACACCGTGAAGCCGAACATCTCCCGCAGCAGCCGGAAGTCATAGCCGTGGAAGGCAAAGGGCATCCGCAGCTTCCGCAGACAGTAGCCGATATTCAGAATGCCGCTGAGGATGGTGAAGATCAGGGAAACGATGGTCAGCGTCACGCTGCCGTAGCCGATGATCAGCAGCGGGATCATGATAAGGGGATTCAGCACCTGCTTGCCCATGGCCACGATCTTCTGGAACAGGTATTGCTCGTTGATGGTCACATGGGATTCAAACACGCTGATGGGGAAGGTCAGTGCCGCGTTGACCGTCATGATCCGCAGCAGCTTCTCCGCCAGTGCGATCTCGTCGGGGGTCAGCTTTTTGCCGAAGATCACATCGCAGTAGGACAGGCCGAAGCCGATGACCAGCACCAGCGCCCCCAGAAACAGATAGGTGGTCAGGAACATGCCGTTGAGCTTGGCACAGCCCTTTTTGTCTCCGGCGGCACGGAAGCGGGAGTAGTACCGCACATAGGCGCTGCCCAAGCCGAAGCTCAGCAGGTTCAGGTAGGAGATGATGGGCAGCACCGCCTGATAGACGCCGAATTCGCTTTCGCCCAGCCGCTGCAGCATAATGGGCGTATAGACAAGCGAGATGATGGTGCTAAGGCCCATAGACACATAGGACAGCATCGCTCCCGCCTTGATCTGATTGATCTTCATGCAGTTGCTCCTTTTACACGATTCAACACATTATTATACCCTGTTTTTTGCATAGTGTAAAGGCTGAAATTCCCTAGGTGGGCACAAGTTTTGTAGGAAGTACATTATGAGCAAGCGTATCAACAGCAAGTGCGACTTGCAGCCGCTGTTGGAAAAGATGGCTGCCGAGCCGGGCATTCGGCATAAACTCATTCGCCTGTATCTTATGGCAAGGCCTGCGGGCGTTACCATTACATAAACCCCCTCCGCTGTGGCAGCGGAGGGGGTTTATAAAATAGGAACTGTCTGTTATGCCGCGTCGCTGGTCACGCTCTTGCGGCGCTTTCTGGCCCGCTGTAAGCTCTCCTTGATGACAGGGCCGATGGTCTGGATCAGGATCACGATGATCAGCACCAGACCCTGGAAGGTGTCCTGAATGTCCACGCTGAGGGAGGGGATGGACACGATGATGAAGTTGATGGTGGTATAGGACAGTGCGCCGAACAGCACGCCGAACACCTTGCCGCGTCCACCGGCCATGTTAACGCCCGCCAGCACCACCGCCGCGATGGCGTACATCTCATAGCTCTGGCCGGAGGAAGCCGGGGTCACGTTGCCGATCTTGCAGGCCTGAATGATACTGGCCACGCCCACCATCAAACCGGTGATGATAAACACGGATACCTTGACCCATGTGGTGTTGATACCCGCCAGACGGGCGCTCTTTTCGTTGGAGCCCACGGCGTACACGCTCTTGCCGTACTTGGTCTTGTTGGTCAGCAGGACGAACAGGATTACCATCAGCACGAACACGAACGTGATGTAGGGGATAGAGAAGGAGCCCAGCGTCAGCTTGCCGGTGCCGAACTTCATACGCAGGAACTCATAGTTGCTGTTGTCGCTGAGCATGGCGAACTGGCTGGAGGAGGAGCCGCTGATGGCCGGGTCGATGGAACGCACCACCGACAGGGTGAGAGAGCGGTAGATCAGCATGGTACCCAGCGTGACCACGAAGGGCGGCATCTTGGCACAGCCCGCCAGCACGCCGTTGAGCGCGCCGCACAGTGCGCCGCTGACCAGCGCGGCCAGCACCATCAGCAGAATGGAATTGGTGACATTGAACACCATAATGGTCACGCCGGTACACAGCACCAGAGACGAGCCGATGGACAAATCGATCTGGCCGGTGATGATGACCAGCGCCATGCCAAGCGCCATGGTGCCCACGATGCAGGTATTCTGGCTGCCCAGCACCGCCGCGATATGGCTCCACTTGAAGGCGTTGCCATTGGCCTGAATGGTGAACGCGTAGCCCACCAGGATGATCAGGAAAACAAAGATAAAGCTGTACTGCGACCAGATCTTGCCGGCGACTGCGCCGAAGCTGTTTTTCTTGTTCATCTTGCTACCTCCACATGCGTATCCACCGCGTTGGTGGAATAGAGCATCACGTCATGCTCGTTGACCTCGGAATGTTGGAATATCTTGGCGATACGTCCCTCGTAGAATACCACGCACCGATCCGCCACCTTCTGGATCTCCGGTATCTCCAGCGTATTGAAGATGACCGCCTTGCCCTCCTTGGCGAAGCTGAGCATCAGCTTATAGATCTCCGCCTTGGCGCCTACGTCCACGCCCTGCGTGGGATTGTCGAACAGCAGCACGTCCGCGCCGATGTTCAGCCAACGGGCGATGAACACCTTCTGCTGGTTGCCGCCGGACAGCGACGTGATGCTCAGCTCACTGTCATCCGCCTTGATATGCAGGGGCTCCTTGTAGCTCTCATAGCGCGCCTGCTCGTCTTTCTTGCGGATAAAGGGCTTATTGCGGGATATCTCATGCTCCGCCAGATAGAAGTTTTCCAGAATGCTCATATCCGGCACAACGGAGTTTTCCTTGCGGTTGGCAGGTAGCATACCCACGCCGTTTTTCATGAACTTGACCGAGCGGCCGTGGACAGGCTTGCCGTCCACCAGAATCTCGCCGCTGCCCACCGGCATGGCGCCGAATACCGTCTGCAGCAGCTCACTGGCGCCGCAGCCGGCCAGACCGGTCAGCGCCACGATCTCGCCCCGGCGCACCGTCAGGTCGATATTCTCGAACCCGTCGCCGCTCAGACCGTGCAGGGTCAGCAGCGGGCCGCCCAGCTCCCGCGGCTCGTAAACCTCGGCGTCCACGTATTTTGTGCCCACCATGTCAGAGGTGATGGCATGGGGATCGGTGTCCTTTATATTGCCTGAGGAAATGAATTCACCGTTTCTCAGCACCGTATACCGGTCGGCAACGGCGAAGATCTCCGGCATTTTGTGGGAGATGAAGATGAAGGATTTCCCCTGTGTTTTCAATTTTCGGAGTATATCAAAAAGATGGTCGATCTCATTGTTGGACAGGGCCGTGGTGGGCTCGTCCAGGATCAGGAGCTTTGCGTCGGCATACAGGGCACGGCAGATCTCCAGCAGCTGCTTTTCGCTGGTTTTCAGCTCGCTGACCATGGCATTGGGATCAATGTCCACGCCCAACTCCTCGAAAAGCTGCTTGGTCTTTGCCACCTGCTCCTTATTGTTCAGCAGGCCGAACCGGGTCAGTTCGCGGCGGAGGAAGATATTGTCCGCCACCGTCAGATCGTTTATCACATTCAGCTCCTGATGGACAAAGGCGATGCCTGCGGCCTCCATCTGGTGGATGGTGGGCGTAGGATAGCTTTTGCCGCAAAAGACGATCTCGCCCGCATCAGCCGGGATAACGCCGGTGAGGATGTTCATCAGGGTGGATTTTCCCGCGCCGTTTTCGCCCAGCAGAGCGTGGATCTCGCCCTCGCCCACAGACAGGTGGATATCGGAAAGCACCCGGCTGCTGCCGAACGTCTTGGACACGTGATTCATTTCAAGGATGTTCATATGTGCTGTCTCCTTGCTTCAGGTTGGGAGACGCCTTACGGACGCTCTCCTTTTGAAATGCGGATGCAGGGGAGAAAATCCCCCTGCATCCGCGCAAATGGCAGATCAATTCGATCAAGCGTGGCCCTTGAAGCCCTCGTACTGGGTAACGTTGTCGCGGCCAACGATCCAGGTGGGCTGATACTCGCCGGAACCGACCTCATAGGTCCAGTTGCCGGACAGATACTCCAGACCCTTGTCGATGACGTCCTGCATCATCTTGGGGGAGAAGTACATGCTCATCATGTCGTCGAAGTAGGTGTTGGCGATGGTGCCCTCGGTGGTGTCAGCCATCACGTCATACAGCTCCTGCATACCGCCGATGGCGGAGATATACACGTTCAGCTCTTTCAGGTCAGCCTTCAGAGCGTCGGAAGCGGTCTCGATGTAGTTCATGACGCCGAAGGTCATCTCATCGTCCATGGAATAGATGTACAGGTTGCCGCCGTTGGCCTTGGCAGCAGCCACGATCTCCTCCATCTTCTGCTCCATGTAGTCATAGGCCTTATCGGCAGACCAGTCGCAGACGGTGGCATAGGTATTCAGAGCGGCGTCCACAGCGGCCTCGTCCCACACCTCGGTGGTCTCAAAGTCCTGACCCAGAGCCTTGTCGGAATACTTCTCAGCGCCGGTCAGGAACTCCTTGAAGCCTTCAGCGCGGCGGGAGCACACGGTGCCGTTGTCGCCGTACAGGGTGACGATGGTGTCGCCGGGCTTCATACCATTCTTCTGCAGCCAGTAAGCGATACCGCGGCCGCACTGCCAGTTATCGCCGGAGGCGTTCAGCACAGCGTAAGCCTCGGTGGCCTCGATGATGCGGTCGAAGGAGATGAAGGGGATGTTCTCAGCGTGCAGGGCCTCCTGGCCAGCCTGGGCGGAATCGTCCAGCGCCATCATAACAACGATAGCGGCATCGCCGTTGGCGATGATGGTGTTGACCTGGTCCACCTGCTCCTCACCGGAAGATGCGGGCATGTAGACAGCCTTGTACTCACCGGCAGCGGTGATCTCATCACACTTGGCCTGGGCATAGGCGCCGGCCTGTGCCGTCCAGCCGTGGTCGGGGGTGGGGCCCAGCACGTAAACGGTAGTACCGTTGGCGGCGGGGGTGTTGCCATCCTGAGCGTCGTTGTTGGTGCTGTTGTCTCCGCCGCAAGCGACCAGAGCCAGCGCCATTGCCATCGCCAGGATCAGCGCAATGATCTTTTTCATGCAATTTCCTCCATACATAATTTATTATATAATACCTGCGGATACAGGCACTATATCGGTCTTACCGCCGGGCCTTACAGGGCCACGGCCTTCTCCGCCTCCGCCGAACGCAGGCAGGCGAACACCGCCCGCATGGATCGGACGATATCCGCAGCATCCAGAATGCTGGGACGGCCCTCCTCCACGGCGGAGACGAACTCGTCGATGACGCCGGAGGACGCCTGCTGGGCGTCGTCGTTGGTCTGGAGCCGATCCAGCGCGTACAGCACCTGCGTGCCGTCAGCGTTGACGATCTTCAGGGAGTACTGGGGATCGGCGTACAGCTTCATGATGCCCTTTTCACAGAACAGCGTAGTGGCGTTGCACTCCTCGCCGTAGTGCGTCCAGCTGGTAGTGACCGTGCCCAGCGCGCCGTTGGCGAAAGTGAGCACCTCCACGGAGTTGTCGTCCACCTCGATAGGCGTACCGTCGGGGAACTTTTTGTCCAGCACCTTCATGCTGGAGTATACCGAGGTGATCTCGGAGCCGATGAGATAGCGCATCAGGTCGATCTTGTGGATACCCAGATCGGCCATGGAGCCGAAAGAGGCGCTGGCCTTCTTGAAGAACCAGGTGTTGGCGCTTTTGTCCATGCTCCACATCTCCGGCCCCTTGTGGCCAAAGGTGGACTGGAAGGTGATGACCCGGCCCAGCGCGCCGGAGGACAGGATCTCCTTGGCCTTCTTGTGGGCCGGAGCCAGACGCTGGTTATGGCCAATCATCAGGCGCTTGCCGTTCTCCTTGGCGGCGGCCACCATGGCCTCACACTCCTCCAGCGAGACCGCCATAGGCTTCTCGCACAGAACGTGCTTGTCGGCCTTCAGCGCCTTGATGCTGATCTCGGCGTGAAACGCATTGGCCATACACACGGAAACCGCGTCGATCTCCGGATCGGCCAGCAGCTCGTCCACACCGGCGTATACCTTTCCGCCGTACAGATCCACCAGTGCCTGAGCACGTTCGGGAATCAGGTCATAGAACCCTTTGATCTCCACATCACTGTTATGGAAATACTCATACCCGTGGCGCTGCTTGGCGATGGAGCCGCAGCCGATGATACCAACTTTCAACATGTTGCTTCCACTCCTTTGATCGTTCTATAATTCGTTCCGCGCCGCCACAGACTCGCGCACGACCAGCTTGTGGGGCAGGAATGTGTGTGTTCGGGAGACCTGTTCGCCTCCCAGCATACGCAGCAGTATTTTCAGGCTGACCTGCCCCATCTCATAGCAGGGCTGGGCCACCGTGGTCAGATGGGGATGGAACATGGTGGTGTAATCCACATCGTCAAAGCCCGTGACCGACAGATCCTCCGGCACCCGCAGCCCCATATCGTGAGCCAGCGAGATAACGCTGAGCGCCAGAATGTCCGACACGCAGCACACCGCGGTAGGACGCGGCTCCGTCCGCAGCAGCCTTTCCGCCGCCACAAGACCGGAGGCATAGGAGTAATCCGCGTCAGCCAGCGCGACCAGCTCACCGCCGCAGGGAAGCCCTGCCTTGCGCAGAACATCCTCGTAGCCCTGCCGCCGCTGCTGGGTGGAGATGAAATCATTGTCCGCGCTCAGTAGCGCGATACGGCGGTGCCCCTGATTGATCAGATAGTCTATGGTTTCAGCCGCGGCCGTGTAGTTGTCAATAGAGACCGTGGGCTGCTTCAGCTCCGGTACATACTCGCAGCACTGCACCACAGGATACCGCTGGGCATACTCGCTCAGGCGGGGGTTGTTCCTCCGGCAGCCCAGAAAGATGGCGCCGTCAGCTCTGTGGGCGTCCAGCATTTTCAGGAAGCGCTCCTCATTCTCCGCCAGCCCGCCGGTATTGCAGATCAGCACGCTGTATTCACAGTCGTGAGCCAGATCGCCGATCCCCGTAAGGATGCTGGAATAGTAAGGGTTGGAGAAGTTGGGCGCCAGCGTCAAGATCACCCGGCTTTCGCTGCGGCGCAGGTTCCGGGCCGACTGATTGGGAATGTAATCCAGCTCCCGGATGGCCGCCAGTACCCGCTGGGCGGTAGCCGGCTTCACCGACTCGCTGTTGTTCAGCACCCGCGATACCGTTGCCACAGACACTCCTGCATATCTTGCCACTTCGCCAATCGTTACCATGCGGGAGCCTCCGTTTCTTTTCCCGAAAAATGTAATCCATTACATTTTTTATACGTTTATCATACCAGCCCCGACCGCTCCGTGTCAAGAAATATAGTAAAATGGGAAAAATTTTCAGCCCTTTTGCCAATTCCGATCTGCCGCTTTCAGACGCTTTGCACAATCCTGGCGGCGGCATCCGATTTGCTCTTGACAAAGCAAAAAATTGTGATTACCTTTATAATCACCAGAAACATTTGTCTTTGAAAGGAGCATTACATATGAAGCTCGGTCTTGTTACCGCGATCTTAGAGCAGTACGATTATGAAAAAATGATCGACACCGTGTCCGAAATGGGCTTTTCCTGCGTGGAGGTGGCCTGCTGGCCCTCCGGCAAGGCGGAGCGCCGCTATGCCGGCGTCAGCCATATCGACGTGGCCCGCGTGTGCGAGGATGACGCCTATGCCAAGCACGTTCTGGACTACGCCGCCAGCCACCATGTGGCCATCTCCTCGCTGGCCTTCTACCCCAACACCATGGACGGCGATCTGGAAAAGCGTCAGGCCAATGTGGCGCATCTTATGACGGTCATCCGTGCCAGCGCCAAGCTGGGCGTCAATATGGTCACTACCTTCATCGGCCGCGACCAGAACAAGAGTGTGGAGGAAAATCTGGAGCTGGTGAAGGAGGTCTGGCCGCCCATCATCGCGCTGGCGGAGGAACTGGGTGTAAAGATTGCCATCGAAAACTGTCCCATGCTGTTTGGCCGCGACCAGTGGCCCGGCGGACAGAATCTGATGACCACTCCCCCCATCTGGCACAAGGTGTTTGACATTTTGCCCAGCGACAATCTGGGCATCAACTACGATCCCAGCCACTTTGTCTGGCAGATGATCGACTATCTCAAGCCCCTGTACGAGTTCAAGGATAAGATCTTCCACGTCCACTATAAGGACATTAAGATGTTCCCCGACAAGCTGGAGCGCGTAGGCGTCATGGCCTATCCGCTGGACTTCATGTGCCCCAAGCTGCCGGGTCTAGGCGATGTGGACTGGGGCAAGTTCGTTTCCGCCCTCACCGATATCGGCTATGACGGCTTCACCTGCATCGAGGTGGAGGACAAGTCCTTTGAGGGCAGCGAGGAAGCCGTGCTGAACTCCCTGCGGCTCAGCAAGCGCTATCTGGAACAATTCGTGATCTGATCGTTTTCCCTTGAAAAAATCCCGGCTGCTTCATTTTTTGAAGCAGCCGGGATTTTTTGTATGCTTTTCGATGCGGTGCATCTGTTTCTGTGGATCGATGGTCGGAAACACCCGCTGGATCGGCCTTTTCAGATGGCCAGTACCAGCCGGGTATAGTCGCGGTTCGTCATACCGCCTGCTCGGCGACGGGCTCGGGCTGATAGAATCGCACCAGCTTCGTCCGATCCAGCAGCACCATCACGGCGGGGATCAGCACCAGCTGCAGCGCGATGCCGGGCAGAGCGTTCAGCAGCGCGCCGCCGATGAACAGCTGCCAGGTAAAGGCGCTGCCGCCCAGACCCATCAGCACGATCATCACCGCGCCCCACACAAGGCGGCCGGCGATCATGGCGGGGATCAGGCACTTATAGAGGGCCTTGACGCACTGGTACTTGCTGTGGGCGTAGAGATACCCGATGACCAGTCCGTAAACGGCCAGCTCGAAGGCCATACCGATGGCGTTGGGGTACATGACGGGAAAGTTGAACAGCACCGACCGCAGCAGCGGCAGCACAAAGCCGACACCCAGCCCCCACTGCCAGCCGCAGATCAGACCGCACAGCAGTACGGGGATATGCATGGGCAGCAGCATCTTGCCGATGGCGGGGATCTGCCCGATAAAGAAGGGCAATACAAGGCCGATGGCCAGGAACATGGCGGACAGCACCAGATTTTTCGGGGAAGTGTGCTTTTTCATAATTAGGAACTCCTCTCTTAACTCATAACGAAAGCATTGGATCTCAGAAACGGAATTCAATGGACTGTATTTCCTGGGAGATCAGGTCGGCGTATTTCAGCACCAGCTTGCGGGCGTTTTCATAGGCGGCGTCGTCCATCCGGGCGGCGGGAGCGGAGATGGACATGGCGAACAGCAGCTTATTGCCGCCCAGATAGATGGGGGCGGCCACACAGCGCAGACCGGCGTTAAAGGCCTGATCGTCCAGCGCGTAGCCATCCTTGCGGGCCTTGCGCAGCATCGCCAGAAATTCCTCCTGCGGCATCCCGATAGCGTCGGCGCTGTTCTCATAGACCCATTTCTGAGCGGCCTCGCTCATGTGGCTGAGAAACACGCGGCCTACGCCGGTGCAGTGAGCAGGGAAGGGGCGGTACAGGGGAAAATTGGGCCGCAGGACGAAGTGCGTTTCAGCGGTGTAAATGTTGGTGATCTGGTCGCCGGAGCAGGTGGCCAGATTCACATTTTCTTCGGTGATGCGGCACAGCTCGTCTACGTACCTGACGGCGATCTGCTGGTAACGCTGGTATTGGCTGCATTTGCGGGAGTAGCTTAGCATCTTGCTGCCCAGCGCGTACTTTTTGCTCTCCTGATTCTGCGACAGAAGTCCTTTGAATTCTAAGCTCTGAATGATACGGTGTACGGAACTGACGGGCAAACCCACCTTGGCGGAGATATCGGAAATACCGATCTCCTGCTGGTCGTCATCGAAACAGTCCAGAATGTCGAACGCCTTCAATAGCGTGGACATGTACAAATTGTTGTTCATGACTTGTTTCCTTTCTTTCTCTTTTTCCTGTTGGTGCCATTATATCACGATAGTTTCCAAAATTCAATATTAAAATTCGGAAAATGGAAAAGCAAAAACGGAAAGTTAAAAATGAAGCAATTCGGAATTGCGCATACATAATTTAATAACAAAACGAAAATACCTACATGCCAAATAGGGATAAAACCGTCGAATTTGCTGGGAAAACAGGGAAAACTGGCAAGGTGCACAAAAAATGTGAGGAATATTTGTAAAATCACTTTTCCGCATATCGGAAAAGTATATTGAAATGTATTTTATAATCTGATAAGATAGCCACACAAAACGGAAGGGAAAGCAAAACCTGTTTCCGATTTTTCCTGTTGAAGAAAGCAGAAAAAGGAGAATACAAAATGGATTTCACGCTGTCCAAAGAGCATGAGATGCTCCGCAAGATGTACCGCGAATTCGCGCAGAACGAGGTCAAGCCTCTGGCGCAGGAGATCGACGAGGAAGAGCGCTTCCCCAGCGAGACCATCCCCAAGCTGGCAAAGCTGGGCCTGCTGGGCATCCCGTTCCCCAAGAAGTACGGCGGCGCCGGCGGCGACAACCTGGCCTACGCCATGGCCGTTGAAGAGATCGCCAAGACCTGCGGCACCACCTCTGTTATCATCTGCGCCCACACGTCCCTGTGCTGCTACCCCATCTACGCCTACGGCACCGAGGAGCAGAAGATGAAGTATCTGCCGGACCTTCTCAGCGGCCGCAAGCTGGGCGCCTTCGGTCTGACCGAACCCAACGCCGGCTCCGACGCTTCCGGACAGCAGACCGTCGCCGTGCTGGAGGGCGACCACTACGTTCTCAACGGCACCAAGTGCTTTATCACCAACGCCACCGAGGCCGACACCTTCGTGGTGTTCGCCATGACCGACCGCACCAAGGGCAACCACGGCATCTCCGCTTTCATCGTGGAAAAGGGCTTCAAGGGCTTCTCCATCGGCAAGCATGAGAAGAAGATGGGTATCCGCGGCAGCGCCACCTCCGACCTGATCTTTGAGGACTGCATCGTCCCCAAGGAGAACCTGCTGGGCCAGGAGGGCAAGGGCTTCAAGGTGGCCATGGGCACGCTGGACGGCGGCCGCGTAGGCGTCGCAGCCCAGGCCCTGGGCATCGGCGAGGGCGCCATTGACGAGGCTATCGCCTACACCAAGGAGCGTATGCAGTTCAAGAAGCGTTTGAGCCAGTTCCAGAACACACAGTTCCAGATGGCGGATATGAAGACCCGTGCCGACGCGGCCCAGCTTCTGGTGTACCGCGCCGCCAAGGCCAAGGATGTGGGCGATCCCAACTGCGGCTTCT
Organism: uncultured Eubacteriales bacterium; assembly: GCA_900548615.1. Classification (GTDB taxonomy): domain Bacteria; phylum Bacillota; class Clostridia; order Oscillospirales; family Oscillospiraceae; genus Vescimonas. The sequence continues at coordinate 19,415 of URKW01000030.1, forward strand.
ACTCTTCCATGGCAAAGCTCTTTGCCGCGGAAATGGCTTCCGATGTGACCCGCCGCGCTGTCCAGCTGTTCGGTGGCTACGG
>URKW01000031.1 GCA_900548615.1 uncultured Eubacteriales bacterium
GGATGCTACAGCGGCATAGCCGCTGAGATCGACACTAAAAATATGCCACTGGCATGTTTTCTTAACGTTCCGACCTTCTCCGCCCTCGCTGCGCTCGGCCACCTCTCCCAGAGGGAGAGGCAAGAGAGCTGCTTGCACGGTACACCAAAAAGCGGCCAAAATTCACAATTTTGACTTTCCTTTTCCTTCGTATTCTGCTATATTAAAATGTTGTAATGCATTTTACCCCGAGGAGGAACCCCAATGAAACGATTACTCTTACTGATGTTAAGCCTGCTGCTGGTGCTGGCACTGGTGGGCTGCGGCAAGGCGAAGGAGGATCCCGACGCCGACGCGGCGGATGCCAATGTGCTGACCAACGGCGAACAGCTGCCCATCACCGAGGCCGGTGCGCTGGAGTATGACAACAGCAGCGTGACCTGCCGCTTCCGGAAGGACGAGGACGGCTGGAAATGGGTGGATAACGAGACGTTCCCGCTGGACGCCGCCTATGTGGAGGAGATCCTGACGGCGCTGGACACCATGTCCGCCGCGCTGACACCGCTGGATCCGACGGTGGATCCGGCAGAGTGCGGTCTGGACGAGCCGAACCGGTATATGACCGTCACCGTGGGCGAGGAGGTCACGACGCTGCGCTTCGGCGATCAGAAGGACGACGGAACGTGGTACATGTCCATCGACGGACAGGAGGGCGTGTATCTGGTGGAGGACGCTTTCGTGACGCTGATGGATCGCAGCATCTACGACATGGCGGTGCTGCCCACCCTGCCGGAGCTGACGGACGAGAACCTGACGGTCATCACCGTTCACCAGACGGAGAGCGGCAAGTCCGTTCGCCTGACGAAGAATGATGAGGGCTGGGTCAGCGGCGGAAAGGCGCTGCCTGACGGCATCGAGGCGATCGAGACGGCGCTGGCGGCGCTGAGCTTCGACAAGTGCTTCGACTACGATCCCTCGCCGGACGCCGCGCCCCTGTGCGGGCTGGACGCGCCCACTGCCGTTATCACGCTGGCCTATGTCAACACCGTGGGAACGGAGGCCACCGTTACCCTGACGCTGGGCACGCTGCGGGAGGACGGCACCTATTACGCCACGCTGAACGACGAGACCACCGTGTACCTGCTGGCGCAGGAGAAGGTGGAGTCTCTGCTGGCGCTGCTGTAAGTAAGGAGGACGTGTCATGCGTCTTTTGATCGTGGAGGATGAAGCCCGGCTGGCGGACACCCTGCGGCAGCTGCTGTACCGGCAGGGCTACACCGCCGACGTGTGCCATGACGGCGTCAGCGGGCTGGACAACGCCCTGACGGGCATCTATGATCTGGTGGTGCTGGACGTGATGCTGCCGGGGATGAACGGCTTTCAGGTGGCCCAGAAGCTGCGCGCGGCCAACGTGTCCACCCCCGTGCTGATGCTGACGGCCAAGAGCAGTCTGGACGACCGGGTACACGGGCTGGACTGCGGCGCGGACTACTATCTCACCAAGCCCTTTGAGCCGGAGGAGCTGCTGGCCTGCGTCCGCACGCTGCTGCGGCGCAGCGGCGGTCAGGTGCAGGAGAGCACGGCACTCTCCTGGGGCGGCCTGTCGCTGGAGCGGGGCACGTTCACCCTGTCCTGCGGCGGACGGGAGGTGCGTCTCAGCCGCCGTGAGTACGACCTGATGGAGCTTTTGCTGCGCAACGGCAGTCAGGTGGTCACAAAGGAGCAGCTGCTGGTGAAGGTCTGGGGGTATGACTCCCAGGCGGAGGACAACAACGTGGAGGTGTATATCTCCTTCCTGCGGCGGAAGCTGGCCCATCTGCACTCGGCGGTGAAGATCAAGACGCTGCGGATGCTGGGCTACTGCCTGACACGGGACGAGGAGGGGCAGTCATGATCCGCCGGCTCCGCTGGAAGATCACCGGCGTGACCATGCTGGTGGCGTTTATGGTGCTGCTGGCGGTGTTCGGCGGCGTGTACTTTTTCTCGCAGGCCAATATCGCACAGAGCTATATCCATCAATTGAAGCAGGCGGTGCAGACCGGCGTCGTGGACGGAAGATTCCCCTGCTTTGTGGCGGAGGTGCTGCCCAGCGGTACCGTCCGCGTGTCCGGCAGCAGCTATTACGATCTGGACGACGAGGAGGCGCTGCTGGACGCTGTGTCGCAGGCGCTGGCCGACGGCGGCGAAAGCGGCGTGCTGTCCCAGCGGCATCTGCGGTTTTACCGGCAGGACGGCGTGCTGACGGTGCGCATTGCCTTTATGGACAGCACCTTTGAACAGGCCACCCTGCGCTCATTAGTGAAGGTGTGCCTGCTGATCGGGCTGGGCGCGCTGCTGGTGCTGCTGGGAGTCAGCTGGCTGCTGAGCGGCTTCGTCTCCCGCCCGGTGGTGCGGACGTGGCAGGATCAGCAGCAGTTTATCTCCGACGCCAGCCACGAGCTGAAAACCCCCTTGACGGTGATCCTGTCCTCCGCCGATCTGCTGGAGGAGTCGGCCAGCGGAGAGCAGCAGCGGTATGTGGACAACATTCTGGCGGAATCCCGCCGGATGAAGGAGCTGGTGGAGGATATGCTGACCCTCTCCCGGACGGAGAGCGGCCGGGCCGCCGCACCCTTTGCGCCGCTGGATCTCAGCGATCTGGTGACGGACGCCGCATTGCGGTTCGAGCCGGTGGCGTTCGAGGCGGGACACCCGCTGGAATACGACATTCAGAACGGCCTGTCCCTGACCGGCGACTGCCAACAGCTGGATCAGCTGGTGGATATCCTGCTGGACAACGCCGTGAAATACGCCGCGCCCGGCGGCGCTATCCGCCTGACGCTGAACGCCGCCGGAAGGAATGCGGTGCTGGCGGTGGAGAACCCCGGCGAGAGGATCCCCGCCGAGAAGCTGTCCCACCTGTTTGACCGGTTTTACCGGGTGGACGATGCCCGCACCGGCGCGGCGGGGTTCGGGCTGGGGCTTGCCATCGCCCGCCAGATCACGGCGCGGCACAAGGGAACCATCACCGCCGCCAGCGACGAGAGCGCCACCCGCTTTACGGTGACGCTGCCACTGCACCGGGGATAATACAGAATGATCGAGGTTTTTCCCATGTTTGATACACTTTTGCGGGGCGGTACTGTCATTGACGGTACCGGCCGCGCCGCGTTTGCGGCAGATGTGGCCATTGAAAACGGCAAGATCGCGGCGGTGGGACAGCTGTCCCACGCCCGGGCGCGGCGGACGGTGGACTGCACCGGAATGACCGTCACCCCCGGCTTTATCGACATTCACCGCCACGCCGACGGCGCGGCGTTCCGCCCCGGCTTCGGGGAGTGGGAGCTGTGTCAGGGGCTGACCACCATCGTTAACGGCAACTGCGGCCTGTCCGCCGCGCCCTTCGGGCCGGATAATGAGGCCGCCATCCGGGCGTATTTGCAGCCTATCACCGGCGACCTGCCGCCCCGGCTGTACAGCCGCTCGCTGGCGGGGTACTTCCGCTCTCTGCCCGCCCTGCCCCTGAACGTGGGCATGCTGGTGGGCGCGGGTACTCTCCGGGCCGACGCGGCGGGCTATCAGCTGACGGAGCTGGCGGACGGCCACTTTGCCGCCATTCACCGCCAGATGGAGCAGGCGCTTTCCGACGGTGCGCTGGGCGTCAGTCTGGGCCTTGGCTACGCGCCGGAGTGCTTCTATTCCACCGCCGACCTGATCCGGGCCTTGCAGCCGGTGGCGGGGACGGATATCCCCGTCACCGTCCACATGCGGCAGGAGGGCGGCGGTGTGGCGGAGTCGGTGCGGGAGATGATCGCCGTGGCCCGTGCGCTGAACTGCCCCGTTCACATCAGCCACCTCAAGGCTATGGGACGGGACAACTGGGGCAAGAAGATCCCTCAGGTGCTGACGCTTTTGGAGCAGGCGCAAAATGAGGGCCTGCGGGTGGACTGCGACGTGTATCCCTACACCGCCGGCTCCACCCAGCTGCTGCACATTCTGCCGCCGGACTACCTCACCGGCGGCATGGAGGCGGTAGTGGAGCGTCTGCGGGATCAGAGCGTCCGCCGGGAGCTGGCTGAGCGCATCGAAAGCGGCGTGGGCTTTGACGATATTGCCAAGCTGGCGGGCTGGGACGGCATTTACCTGACCTCCCTCCACTGTCCGGAGGATCACCCCTATCAGGGTCACAACCTGATGGAGATCGCCGCCCTGATGGGACAGGATCCACTGTCCTCCTGCTGTGAGCTGCTGGCACGGGAGCACGGCCAGATCACCATGATCGACTTCATGGCGTCGGAGGAGGATATCTGCGCCATTCTCCGTTCGCCCCTGTCCTGCGTCATCTCCGATGCCACCTATCCCACCGAGGGACAGCTGCACCCCCGTGTCTGCGGCAACGTGACCCATTTGCTGGAGCATTTTGTCCGGGAGAAGAAAGCACTCAGCTGGGAGCAGGCCGTCCACAAGCTGACGGGCCGTCCCGCTCAGGTGCTGGGACTGACCGGAAAGGGCCGTCTGGAAGCGGGCTGCGACGCGGACGTGTGCATGTTTGCGCCGGAAGCCCTCCACGAGCGGGCCACCTATACGGAGCCCCAGCAGACCTCGCAGGGGATGTCTCTTGTGCTGGTGGCGGGCGAGATCGCTCTGGAAAACGGAAAGCCCACCGGTATCTGTGCCGGACGGGCTGTCAGGAGGTAACTATATGCTGGAAAAGATCGTTGCCGCCGTTCGTGCGGCGGGAGACATGATCCGCGACGCCCACAACATCGAGCGGGACACCCGCGAGAAGACCGGCGCGGCGGATCTGGTGACGAAATATGATGTGGCGGTGCAGGAGTTCCTACGCCGTGAGCTGCTGGGCATCTGCCCGGAGGCCGATTTCTTCGGCGAGGAGGGGCAGCACGAGACGCTGACAAAGGACTGGGCCTTCATCGTCGACCCCATCGACGGCACCACCAACTTTGTGCGGGAGCTGCATTACAGCAACATCGCCGTGGCCCTGTGCTGCCGGGGCGAGGTGCGGTATGCTGTGGTGTATAATCCCTTTATCGAGGATCTTTTCGCGGCGGAAAAGGGCTGCGGTGCCACGCTGAACGGGCGGCCCATCCATGTGTCCGACCATGACGCAGCGCATGCCATCTGCATGTGCGGCAGCACCATCTATGACCGCAGCTATACGGACAGGAGCTTTGCCATCATGCGGTGGCTGTACGACCACACGCTGGACTTCCGCCGCTTCGGCTCCGCCGAGCTGGATATCTGTCAGGTGGCCGCCGGGCGTATCGAGATCTTCTTCGAGTGCCGCCTGTCCCCGTGGGATTTCGCGGCGGGCAGCCTGATCCTGCAGGAAGCGGGCGGAAGTCTGACCCGTCTGGACGGCAGCGCCATCGACCCCAGAGAGCCCGGCAGTGTCTGGGCCACCAACGGCAAGTGCCATGAGATGTACAGGGAACTGCCGTAATAAGAAAAAACCGGCCGTAAGGCCGGTTTTATTCTTCTTCCAGATTTTCCAATGCCACACGCACAGCCTCTACCACAAATGCGGAAAATGTACAATCGGTTCCGCGAATGGCTTCCTCTACAGCTTCGATAAGCTCATTGGGAAAGCGGATGGATTTGTTGGTAGAACCCGGCGGTTTGGGAATCTTGAATTTTGCCATAATGCACCCCGTAATACAAATTTATGATAAAAATGTATTGCATTTTGCGTTATAATGATGCATTATATTTTGTAGCACAAAATTTGAGGTGACATACATGGAAAATTTGCCCAAGTATTATACCACATTGTTTAATGCCGTTACTGATGCGATTGAACTGATCTCCCGCTCCGAAGTGTCGGAAGCAATGGCATGCTTGGTTGCGGCGCAGCAAAAGGCGGAAGAAATCTACATTTCCGAAGCATAAAAAACCGGCCGTAAGACCGGTTTTTTCTTGGACAGTGGAAATAAAGCCTCCCCTGTGTAAGGGGAGGTGGCAACGCGAAGCGTTGACGGAGGGGTTGTTTGAATGTCATTATCCCCTCAGTCAGCCTTGCGGCTGACAGCTCCCCTTGCAACAGGGGGAGCCTTTGTAAAAACATCTCTCGTTTATTTCTTCCCCGTCGCGTTGGCGGCGTAGACGCACACCAGGATCACCGCCACGCCCACGATTTGCCACAGGCCGAAGGGCTCCTTCAGCAGCACCACGCCCGCCAGTACGCTGACCACCGTGGTGACGTTGCTGAACAGCGACGCCTCAGACACCGTCAGGTAGGCGTTGGCGAAGTTCAGCAGGAAGTACGCCACCACCGAGGACACGATGCCCAGATAGACCACCGCGCCCCAGAACGCGCCGCTCTGGATGGCGGGCAGGAACGTCTCCGCCATGCGGCCCGCTCCCTGGATCAGTGCGGCGGGGATGAAGAACACCATGCCCACGGTGAACATCACATACGTCACCTCAAAGGCGGTGAATTTCGCCGCCGCCCGGTGGCTGAGGGTGTAATACGCCGCGTCACAGCCCACCGTCATCAGCAGGAACACCAGACCCAGCGCCGAGATGTGGGTCTCGCCGCCCATGTAGATCAGCGCCACGCCGCCGATACACAGCACCGCGCAGATCACCTGCCGCCGCGTGACCCGCTCGTGCAGGATCAGCACGTCCGTGACGATACAGGCGATGGGTACCACGGCGATGATGGTGCCCGCCACGGCGGAGGAGGTGTACAGGATGCCGTAATTCTCGCAGAAGAAGTACAGCACCGGCTGGATCAGGCCCAGCAGCACCAGCGAGCCGAGGGGCTTTGCAGAGATGACGGTGCGCGGGCGGGATCGGGCCCAGCGGCCCCGGGGAGCCGATGGGCTTGCCCTTCAGGGAGAAGGCGAACAGGGGCCTGCCCCGGGTTTTCCCCACCAGCGCGTTGACCAGAATGACCAGCGACATGGCGGTAAAGGCGATCAAAAACCGGAAGGCCAGCAGCACGGTGGGCTTTGCCACCTCCAGCGCCAGCTTGGAAAACATGAAGCTCATGCCGAAAATGGCGCTGGCCAACAGGGCGAACACCAACGACAGGGTGTGGGTTTTCTTGTTGTGCATCGCAATCATCTCTCTTTCGAAGTACGGTTTATCTTATCATATTAATGTTTTTTCCGCAACGGGGAACTTGGGAGTTTCACTTTCCGGGGCAAAAACGGCCTTCGGCGACCCACTTTTCCCAATCACGCTGTGTAAACACAGCGGATGCTACGGCGGCATAGCCGCCGAGGTCGGATGCTAAAAATATGCCACCGGCATATTTTCTTAACGCACCGACTAGAAAAGTGGGCAAAAGAGCCAGAAGAAACCAAAGGTTTCTTCACTTCCTTGCGCGCTATGCTGTGTGAGGGATCGTGAGTGCGTACCACACGTTTGCGCAAGGTTTTCTTTTTCGTTTTATAGAAAGTATCGTCTCTGCTCCAGCGCCGCTGCCGCTGATGCCAGCGAGACGAGCAACGCTTCAGCGTCTACTGTTGCAACGCATGAGCGGCAGCGGCGCAAGAAGGGAATCAATGCGTCATACGCACCGATAATAAACGGGTTCTGTGAACGCGCGGTAAACGGCAACACTTTTGCATAGGGAACGGCGTGAGCGGATTCTTAAACCGCAGGTTTAAGCGGCCCTTTTGGACACTTTTGGGGCCGAGGTCAAAAGTGTCTCGCGCCGGAGCGCGAAAGTCTCAATTAAAAATCACAAAAGCAAAAGCCGGGCGGGCGGCCCGGCTTCTGCTTTTACCATAAATCATTGGAAACATGCATTTCACTTTGTCATGCGGCTTCTGCAAGGCGTTACTTGTTGGTGACACGACTGACGACGCCAACGACCACCAGCAGAACGGCAAGACCGGCCAGCAGCAGATTCAGACCCATAACCGTCGCTCCTTTCTTTTGGATTCCTAGGTTGGTTATAGCATATCACGGAGGAGTCCATTTGTAAAACGCACCATTTTCATCATTATCATGAAAAAATGTTTGAACCCCGTTAAGATTTCTGCTATACTATGTTAAGAAAAAAGGAGGGATGGGTATGAGCCTGACAAAGTACGAGATCCTGCTGAAGACCGCCGAGTGCGGCAGCTTCACACGGGCCGCCCAGGAGCTGAACTTCACCCAGTCCGGCATCAGCCACGCGGTCAGCTCGCTGGAGGCGGAGCTGGGGACGACGCTGGTGGTGCGCAGCCACGGCGGCGTGTCGCTGACGGCGGACGGCCGGGCGCTGCTGCCCTACTTCCGGGAGATGTGCGCTTTGCAGCACCAGCTGGAGCAGAAGGCCGCCGACCTGCGGGGACTGGACACCGGTCTTGTGCGGGTGGCCACCTTCACCAGCGTGTCGGAAAAGTGGATGCCCTATATTCTAAAGAGCTTTCAGGAGATCTATCCCAAGATCGAATTTGAGCTGCTGCCCTCCAACTTCAACAACGAGATCGCCGATTGGGTCACCCACGGGCAGGCGGACTGCGGCTTCGTCAGCCTGCCCACGGAGAAGCATCTGGACAGCTGGCTGTTGCAGCGGGATCAGTGGAAGGTGATCGTTCCCTGTGACCATCCGCTGGCGGGCCGCAATCCCTTCCCGCCGGAGGCGCTGGAGCAGTATCCGGTGATCCTGCTGGACGAGGGCGACGACTACGAGATACAGGAGGTGTTCGACACCCTGCATATCCAGCCCAACATCCAGTACACAGTGCAGCAGGATCAGACCATTCTGGCCATGGTGTCCAGCGGCCTGGGCATCAGCATCATGGAGGAGCTGATGCTGCAGCGCTGCGTGTATCCGCTGGTGGCCTGCCAGCTGCCCCGGCCCTTTTACCGCAACATTGGCATCTGCGTGAAGGATAAGAACGCCCTGTCCCTATCTACCCAGCGGTTCATCCAGCATGTCCGCCGCTGGGTATTGGCCAACGGTGCGCTGGAGGGGCAGAAATAAAGGCATAAAAAGAAACCGGGGATATCCCCGGTTCTTTTTTTGCTTATTATCACAGTGCGGCGGCGCCGATGATGCCGGCCTCGTTGCCCAGCTTGGCGGCGGCGATGATGGGCACGGCGCCCTCCCGTCCGCCGAAGCAATGCTCCGCCACATATTCCCGGATGGGAGAGAGGATCCGCTCGCCCTGACGGCTGATGCCGCCGCCGATGAGAATCATCTCCGGGGCAAGGCTGTTGACCAGATCGGTCATGCCCGCCGCCACATAGACGCACCAGCGGTCGATGACCGCCTGTGCCGCCGCGTCTCCGGCGTCGGCGGCCTGAAACACGTCCAGCGCCGTCAGCTCCTCACGGCCATGGAGGGCGGATTCCGGATGCTGCTCTCCGGCCCGCTTGGCCTGACGGATCAGTGCGGTGGCGGAGGCGTAGGCCTCCCAGCAGCCGTCACGGCCGCAGGTGCAGTGCTCGCCCTCCAGCACCAGCAGGGTATGGCCCAGCTCTGCGCCCATGGAGCGCATACCGGCGTAAATTTTGCCGTCGATGATGATGCCGCCGCCTACGCCGGTGCCCAGCGTAATGAGGATCATATCCCGGCGGCCCACCGCTGCGCCTGCCACGGTCTCCGCCAGAGCGGCGCAGTTGGCGTCGTTGCTGAGACGGACGGGGATGCCGAACCGCTCGTGGAGCATCCGGCACACGGGGACGTTGAACCAGCCCAGATTATAGGCACGCACCACCACACCGGCCTCGCTGTCGCAGGTGCCGGGGGAGCCGATGCCGATGCTGGCGCAGTCGGCGGCGATCAGGCCCGCCTTGTCCAAAGCCAGCTCCACGGCGCGGCACATATCCGCCACCATTTCCTCCGCCGGGCGGAAGGCTCCGGTGGGAACGCTGGCCTCGGCGATAATGTTGTGGCGGTCGTCCACCACGCCAACGGCGATGTTGGTGCCGCCCAGATCAATACCGATACGATACATGGTTGCTCCTCCTCACTTACAGCTGCATGGCTGCGGTGACGGCGCAGCCGTTTTGCATGATGTGATCCAGTGCCACGCCCTCCGGCAGCTGGAGACGGCTCAGCGCCAGCAGTGGCCCCTTGCCCGTCAGCTTGAACAGGGCCTCCTTGGCCGTCCAGCACTCCCAGAACCGCTGGAAGCAGCCCGCGTCGCCGTAACGGATGTAGGCCATCTCCGTCTCGGAGCAGGCACGGCGCATGAACTTCTCCTCCGCGCCGCGAATGACCTCCACGTCCACGCCCAGCACGTGATCTCCCGCGGCAGCCACCACATAGGGGCCGCTGTGGCTGACGCTGACGTAGAAGGGATCGCCCTCCACGCCGGGCTTGCCGTTTTCGTCCCAGACCAGCGGCGCGCTCTCCGCCGTGCAGCCAAGACGGGCCGCCGCGGCCTGCCGCAGCAGCAGTTCACCGGCGGCGCTGCGCTTGCGGTCGTCCTCGTTGGGGAAATCACCAATGCGGCTGCGGCGCTCCGCGTCCATCATGGACAGGGCGGCGTCGTAGGCCGCGGCGTCCATCTCCTTGATGTTATACCAGAAAAGCTCCATATGACTACCTCCACCGATATCGTAATATTCTTGGTAATGAGTATACCACATGCGCCGCGCCGTTTCCACTCTTTTTATGTTGCTTTTTGCCGGATTTTGCGATACACTGGGCTTGTGTTTACAAGGAGGAACAATATGGTTTCGATTATTGAAGTGACCACGAAGGGGCAGCTGCGCCAATTCGTGGATTACCCCAACATTTTATATAAAGATGTGCCCCAGTTTGTCCCCGCCACCTTTGATGACGATATGAGCGATTGGGACAAAAAGAAGAACCCCGCCTTTGAATACTGCGAGGCTCGCTGCTGGATGGCCATGCGCAACGGCGAGATGGTGGGCCGCATCGGCGCCATCCTCAGCCATAAGGCCAACGAGAAGTGGGGCACCAACCGCATGCGCTTTACCCAGGTGGATTTCATCGACGACGAGCAGGTGGCCAACGCCCTGTTCACTACGGTGGAGCGCTGGGCCAAGGAAAAGGGCTGCAACGAGGTACACGGCCCGCTGGGGTTCACCGACCTGGATCGTGAGGGCATGCTGGTGGAGGGCTTTGACCGCCGCAGCTGCTTCTTCACCTATTATAACCATCCCTACTACATCGATCACCTGACCCGGCTGGGCTATGTGAAGGATGTGGACTGGATCGAAAATCTCATTCAGGTGCCCACCGATGAAAAGATCATCGAGCGGTGGCGCAAGCTGTCGGAGTTCGTGGAAAAGCGCTATCACCTGCATGTGTTTCATCCCCGGACGCGGCTGGACTACTTTGGCCTGATCCCCCGGTTCTTCCAGCTGGTGAACACCTGCTACGCGCCGCTGTACGGCACGGTGGAGCTGTCGGATAAGCAGATCAAGCGCTACAGCGCTAAGTTTGCCCCGCTGATCAACCCAAATCTGGCCTTCTTCATCATGGATGAGCACGAGGATATGGTGGCCATGGGTGTGGCCGCGCCCTCCATCGCCAGCGCTCTGCAGAAAAGCCGGGGCAAGTATTTCCCCACCGGGTGGATCGACCTGCTGAAGGCCTTCCACAAGAACGACACCATTGACCTTTTGCTGATCGCCGTGCGGCCCGACTACCAGAAGAAGGGCGTCAACGCCATGATCCTGTACAACGCCATGCAGGGCTGCCATAAGCTGGGCATCAAGGAGGCCGAGACCGGCCCCATGCTGGAGACCAACGAGAAGGTGCAGTCCCAGTGGAAGGACTTTGACATTGAGCAGCACAAGCGCCGCCGCTGCTTTATCAAGAAGCTGAAGTGATGATGCAGAACTATAAATTTACCATTGCCTATGACGGCACACGGTTTTTCGGCTGGGAGCGCCAGCCGGACAGGGACACCATTCAGGGTAAGCTCGAAGCGGTGCTGAGCCGTCTGGCCGGCCAGCCGGTGGAGATCATCGGCGCAGGCCGCACCGATGCAGGCGTTCACGCCCGTGCCATGGTGGCCAACGCCCAGCTGGACGTGAAGGAATCCCCGGAGGAGATCCGGGACTACTGCAACCGCTATCTGCCGGATGCCATCGCCGTCCGGGAGGTGAAGCCCTGTGGGCCCCGGTTCCACGCCCGGTACAACGCGCTGGGCAAGACCTACCGCTACACGGTGTTTGTGGGGGAGGTCAAGCCGGTGTTCGACCGGAAGTATGTGACGCTGCTGCCCTACGCGCCGGATGTGGAGCGGATGCGGCAGGCCGCCGCCTACCTGACGGGGGAGCACGACTTTGCCGCCTTCTGCGGCAATCCCCGCATGAAGAAATCCACCGTCCGCACGGTGGATACCATCGACATTCAGCAGCGGAAGGATCGTATCACGTTTACCTTCCATGGCAACGGCTTTTTGCAGAGCATGGTGCGCATTCTGGTGGGTACGCTGCTGGAGGTAGGCCGTGGCTTCTGGGAGCCGGAGCAGGTGCAGGCCATTCTGGATAGCCGCGACCGCAAGCAGGCCGGCCCCACCGCCCCGCCGGAGGGACTGTGTCTGATGAAGGTGGATTATTGAAATTGGCATGAAATCCGGCGATTGCATTGCCAACAAAATAAGGAGCGGCCTGTGGTCAGGCCGCTCCTTTCTAATTGTGCCGCCAACGGCGGCACACATCAGTTCTTCCCTCTTCTCTCTTATCTTTTCACTGACAAAAAAGAACCGCCCGAAGGCCGACTGACATAAGAAAACATACGGTTTTGCCTGTGCCTGTCCGGCTAAAATCACCCGAAAAAATACCCGCATACGTCAGTATGCGGGTATTTTTGCAGCCGATTTTATCTCGAACTTGCTTTGGCAAAACTGCTTCGCACCAGAAAAGAGCGGATTTTGTGCAGAGCCAAGACGCGGCGCCGCAGGCATACTCTATGTCTGGCAAGGTGCCGCAACGCAGGTTCCTGCGCAAAAGCCGCCTTTTATGGCGTGTGTTTTCTTGTGTCAGGCGGCCTAAAGGCGGTTCTTTTTTGTCACATGTTGTGTATGTCGTTCAACAGCTCGTCCAACGACATGCGGCCCACTTTTTCGTTGGCGGCTGCGGCGGGGTTGGCCGCTTCCGCTGCCTGACGGGCCGCCTCGGCCTCTGCGGCCTGACGGCTGGCTTCCGCCGCCTGACGCTGGGCGATTTCCTGCTGCATCTTGCCGGACAGATCCTCCACAAAGGGGCTGGTCAGCGTATCGTCGGAGACCTTCCGCTGTTGGGGTCGTGCGGGAGCGGCAGGTGCGGCCTTCCGCACGGGCTGTGCGGGTGCGGACTGCTGGACAGGCCGTGCCGCGGGAGCGGCTTTCACCGGCTCTGGGCGGCTCTGCTGCGGCGCACGGTTCTGGGCTGCGGCGTTACGGTCGGGGCGGGGCGGCTGGGGCGGACGGTCATCGTCATCGCCGCTGTCGCCGTCATCGTCATATCCGCCGCCATTGTGGCCGATACGGCCCAGCAGGAAGCCCACCAGCAGCAGAATGACGACCAGCAGCGCCGCACCGATGATGGCGGCGGTGGAGGTAGCCATCTCACCCACCAACGGCAGCGTTACCGTCATGGGGATGGAATAGGTAGGCGGCTCGGGCGGCGTGTTGGGATCGACGATCGTCATGGTGGGGATGATGCCCTCGTACTTGGGCATGCGGTACACATGGACGGTATAGGTCTTGGAGGTGGTGCCGTCCTCTGCTGTGCAGGTGACGGTCATCACATTGTCCCCCTCCTGAGACAGCTGCATGGTGGCCTCGGTGACCTTCAGGGCCTTTTCGTCCTTTGCCACGCCGGAAAGCGTCGCCGACCGGGTCTCGTAGGGGACGTAGGCCACGTATTCCGTCACCGCGCCGGAGAAGGTGGGGCTGAGCGTGCCCACATCCAGCGTCAGCTCCTTCAGCAGCGCGTCGGTGCTGGGCTTGTAGTTGGGATCCTGCTCACGGGTGACGGTGATGGTGTAGTTCTTTTTGGCGCCGGTGGCGGCGGTGCAGGTAACGGTGACGGTATTGCTGCCCACCACCAGCGTATTGCCGCTGACGGACACACGGGCCGAGCCGTCCGCCGCCTTATAGCTGAGGTTCAGGGATTCCACCGCGTAGGGCACCGTGGCGGTGTAATTGGTGGTGGATTTGTTGAACGCGGGGCTGAGGGTGGCGTTGGAGCAGGTGAGGGAGCTGAGGTCGCAGTTGCTGCTGGGCGGCGTCGCCACCGAGCCCGTCCAGGACGTGCCGCTGACAGTCTCGTCCTTGCTGCCGTCGGAGACGACGATGTTCTTGAACCCGGCGGTCAGTGCGGTGCCGCTGGCCAGACCGCTCTTTACCCGGAAGGTGACGGTCAGCACGCCGGTGCTGGAATTGATGGGGTTGCTGACGCCGTACAGCAGGAAGTGGTTGCTGTTGTAGTCCATGGTCCAGCCGCTGATCTTCTGATCGTAGTTGGTGAACTCCAGCGTGTTGCTGTCATACTCCAGCGTGGCCTCGATGCCCATGACGTTGCTGCCGGAAATGCTGAGCGTCAGCGTGACGGTGCTGCCGGCCTGCACGGTGCTGTCGCCGGACAGGGAGGACGAGGCCGCCTCTGCCCGTTGGGGCAGCAGCGCCGCGACGATCAGCGCCAGCGTCAGCAGCAGCTTGAAAAGGGAAGAGGTATTGTGTTTCATGGCGTTATCCTCCTATCAACCGATGGTATCCTTGCCGATGATGACGCGGGCCGCCTTGACCACATCGGTCAGGGTGACATAGCCGTCGCCGTTCAGGTCGGCGGCCTCGCGGTAAGCGCCCTCCAGCGTCTTCTTGTCCAGCACGTGGGACTGCAGCGCCACCACGTCGGTCAGGGTGATCTTACCGTCGCCGTTCACGTCGCCCGTTACCACCAGCGTGTAGGACTTATTGCCCACCACGGCGGTCATGCCGGTGCTGAGGGTGCCGCTGGTCACTTCGGTCTTGCCGTCGTAGACCTTGGCGTTTTTGCCCAGCTGTTCCACGGTGCTGCCGGGCGTCAGACCCGTCCAGTAGCCGGAGATATTATCGGGCAGCTCCGTTACCTTTGTGGCGGTAAACACCGGCTTGAAGGTCATGTCCTTGGCCTCCATCACGGTCTTGCCCTCGGTATAGCCCTCCCAGTGGCTGAACTTATAGGTATACTGGCCGTCAGGCGCCTTGGTGGGGGAGGTCTCCGGCATGGGGATCAGCTCACCCTCGGCCACGGTGCCCCGCTTGAAGATATCGCCGTCGGCGTCAAGGAAGGTGTAGGTGTACACATCCGCGTACTGGGCGTACAGCGTCAGGTCGGAGGCGATGATCTTGGTGGCGGAGGAGATCTGCTCGCCGCCCTCCTTCTCGGTGAACCAGCCGATGAAGGAGTAGCCCGTCTTGGAGGCAGTGGGCAGCTTGCCGTAAACGATATCACCCAGCGAGACGGTCTTGGTCTTGCTGCCGTTCAGCGTGCCGCCGTTGGGATCGAAGGTGATGGTGAAGGTCTCGTCGTCGTGGGCCTGACCGCTGTTGCTGCGGACGGTGAAGCTGGACTTGGCCAGCTCAAAGCTCTTGCTGTTGGACACCGCGGTCAGCGTGAAGGTGTAGTTACCGGCGGCCAGCGAGCTGTAGGCCACGGAATCGTCCAGTTTCTTCAGGTCGTAGGACATTGCGTTGGGCGAGGCGTTCTTGCTGATGACCGCCGCGCCGCTCTCCTTGGCGATGGTGATGTTGACGGAGGTGATGGGAGAGGAGCAGGAGATCACACCGCGAACGGGGAAGGAGGAGTTCTTGGCCACCAGAATATTGTCCTTGGTGGGATAGATCACGCCCCGCAGCGTCCAGTCGTCGGCGCTGTTGGCAACCGCCACCGGCTGCCACTCGGTCACGCCGCTCTCCTCGGAGGAGGCCGCCATCACCAGCGTATCATTTTCATAGCTGAGATATGTACCTGTTTTCACATTTTTCAGCGTATAGGCGCTCTTGCCCTGGGTCAGCTCCCACTTCTGCCCGTCGGAGATGGAGGGAGAGGACAGGGAAACGGTGCTCTTGTCGGCACTCAGCCGCAGGGTCTTGCCGTCCACCTGCGTGCTGATGGTGTAGAACCCGCCGGCGAAGTAGTTCAGGGTGAAGACCTGATCCGTTCCCTCGGCGGAGCGGACGTCCAGCTTGGCGCTGCCGCCTGCGGCGGACACGGCGTGCTTCTGGTCGCCGCTGTTCAGCAGCAGCTGATAATTGCCGTCGGCCTTCGGTGCGTCCTCATAGCCGTTGTTCATCAGCATCACCAGCGCGTCGGCCGGCTCGTTCACGCCCAGACGGCGGTAAACGCCCATCTGCACGTCGCCGGAGCTGCCGTAGAAGTACCGCAGGATCAGACCGGAGGTACCGTATTTATTGGCGGTGTCGCCGGACATGGCAGCGCCGGATTTCCCCTCGCTGCGCAGCTCCTCCGCCGTGACCAGACGGCCGGATACCGCGTAGATGGCCGAGATCAGATCGCCCTCCGGCTGGTTGGCGAAGCCGCCCAGCGAGTCGAAGGCGCGCTTGATGAGGGAGCAGGCGTCGGTGGGGCCATGCTGCACGGCCCGGCTCCAGAACACGTTTTTCAGCGCCACGGAGTATTCTTCGATATCGAAGCCGTCCACCTTGTTCTCCACCAGCGAGACCACTTTATTATAGAACTTGTCCTTGGTGTAGTCGTACTGGGCCTGACCGAAGGTGCCCTTGTAGGTGGTGGCCATGTCCTCCCACGTGTCATCAAAGTAGGAGCCGTAGCCGTCGGAAATACGGTGATAGGCGCTGTCCAGCGCATCGCCGATATCGCGGTAAACGCTCTTGTCGCTCTTCTTGCACCACTCGGCGAAGTCGTGGGGAACGCCCGCATTGCTGGCGAACATGTACATGCCGTAGGATTTTCCGCCGGGATCGCCGGGGGTGGTGGCGATGATGCCGGGGTCATAGGACGCGCCGATCTCGTAGAAGCGGCTCAGCGCGTCGTAATCGGCGTTGTACCACTGCATGGCCGTGTCGGCGATCGCGCGGATAAGGAATCCGCTTGCCACCAGTCCCAGAACGATGGCGCAGCTCAGCAGCAGGGCGGTGCTTCTTCGTAACAGTTTCATGCTGTTTTCCTCACTCTCCGTTCAGAATACACGGACAATGCAAAGCCGGGAGAGGGAAGAATGCCTTTCTACCGCTTTACATAATGTTATTCAAAAGAAAGTATAGCATCCGCAAACGGGCTTGTCTATAAAAAACGCGAAAAAAACACAAAAAATTGGGTGTTTTTGTCGAGGAACTACCATATTTGGGGAAGATACTTTTCTATAAAACGCCCTATGAAGGAAAAATGTTCCAAAGAAAAGGGCAAAATGAAAGAGCTTGGCAAACGTTGCTTGCGTTCGGAAAAGAAGTATGGTATAATAAAAACGCTATTGGCAGGTGTGCCATGGCAAGCAGGAACACAATGCGGAGAACCAGTAACGATACAAGGGAGGAACGACTATGAGAAAGAGAGCGGCGGCCATTCTATTGGCACTGTGTATGGCACTGACCCTTTTGCCCACGGCGGCCTTCGCCACGGAGGAGGGCGGCGCGGCGGCCCCTGTGGAGCAGCCCACCCAGCAGGAGGAGAAGCAGGAGGGTCAGCAGGAGCAGCCGGAGGAAACCCCGGAACAGCCGGAAGAACAACCGGAAGCGAAACCGGCGGAACAGCCGGAGCAGCAACAGGAGTCTGCGGCGCAGGGGGGACCTGCGGTGCAGTCCAATGAAACGGGCATCGCCCTGCTGGCAGATGAGCACAAGCACTGCATCTGCGGAGGCAGCGTCACGGCGGGGGATCATACCAGCCATTCCGACGTGGCCTATCAGCCGTGGAACGGCACGGACGGCATTTCGTATACGAACAATACCGCCTACGTCTATCTGACAGGCAACGCCACCATCGGCGGTCATCTGACGGTGGACGGTAAAACCCTTTACCTGTGCCTGAACGGCAAGACGCTTTCCAGCAACAATACTGCTAAAATCCAGGTCGAAAACGGCGGTCGACTTGTTCTCTGCGACTGTCAGGGTGGCGGCACCTTTAAGGGCGCGACGCAGAGTGTCTGGGGCGGTGCCTGCATTTACCTTTATACCAGCACGCTGGATATGTTCGGCGGCAAGCTCACCGGCGGCAAAGTCACCGGCAAAGGCGGCGGCGGAGCCATCGCTCTGGATGACCAGCAGTGCATATTCAATATGTACGGTGGCGAAATCTCCGGCAACAACGGCAATAACTACGGCGGCGCCATTTTCCGGAAATTCAATGCAAACATGCCGAACACCACCGGCGGCACTTTCAATATGTACGGCGGCACCATCAAGGATAACACCGCCAAGAACGGCGGCGCATTCTTCTCCACCACCGGCGGCACCATCAACATGACCGGCGGCACCATCTCCGGCAATACAGCGACCCAAAGCAACAACGATGCCGGCGGCGGCGCCATCTATATGCGCGGCAGTGGTACGATCAACATTTCCGGCAGCGCGGAGATCACCGGCAATTCCTCCAGTCTGGACGGCGGCGCAATTCTGATGGGCTGGGGCGAGATCAACATTTCCGGCAGCGCGAAGATCAACAGCAATACCGCCAGTCGCTGGGGCGGCGCCATCTGCCTGCGCCAAGATTCAAATCAGACGACGATACTCAACATGCGGGGCGGCGAGATCAGCGGCAACAAGGCCACGCAGGAGGGCGGTGCGGTTCATGTGCTTGACAAGCAATGCCAGTTCTTCCTCTATGACGGCAAGATCACCGGAAACACCAGCGGCGACGGCGGCGCCATCTATCTGAATCAGGAACCGTCGTGGCTGATTATGCAAGGCGGCGAGATCTCCGGCAATACGGCCACCGGCAACGGCGGCGGCGTGTATATTTACCGCACCGGCTCGGTCTGCCAACTCTATAGCGGTAAGATCGAGAATAACAAAGCCAGCGGCAATGGCGGCGGCATTTACATCAACCCCAGCAACAGCGGCCAGCTGAGGGTCGGAAACAAGCCCCTCGTGCAGAACAACACGGTTTCCGGCAAGGCCAACAATGTGTATCTGCCCTCCGGCAAGACGCTGACCATCGAGATCGGCATGTCCAAAGGCGCGTCCATCGGCGTCACCACTGCGAATACCAGCTACCCCGTGGCATTTTCTAATAATTACAAAAAAGACTACGCGAATTACTTTTTCGCGGATGACGCCAATGCCCACGTGGAGTATAAGGATGACCAGAAGCTGTACCTTGTTTCCGGTGCGGTTGCGCGGCCCCTTACCGTGACCTTTGACCCCAACGGCGGTACGCTGGCCGAAGCGGACAAAACCAAATCGTTGATGACCGGCGAACCCTATGGTACGCTTCCGGTTCCCAGCTATGAGGGC
>URKW01000032.1 GCA_900548615.1 uncultured Eubacteriales bacterium
GTCGGCCGCATCCGCCGCGGCCTTTCGGCGCCCAAGGACGTTTACAATCGTTCGCTTGTGCTTTTCTGCTGCGCTGATCAGGTCCGCAAGGGGGCGGCAACGAATGCCGTGCAGATTGCCGAGCTGGTGTTCGGCTTATCCTAAAACGCTTTTTAAGTGCAGAGAGCTTAAAGTCTTCAATGGGCGGGCGGCGGATTTCTTATCCGGCCGCCCGCCGGTCATTTCAGGTGCTCGCCCAAATATGGACGAATGGGCGACCGGGCACCGCTTTTAGTTTGTCCCGTTGATTAAATAGTCAAAGATGTGGCGGTTGCGAAGCGCTTCTGCTGCTGCGCGTTCCTTATAGGCGTCATTGAGCGGCCGATTCAGAATGAAAGGAACTTCCATTTCATGAAGGCTCCCGTGGGAGCGCAGGCGATGGCCCGAAAGCCCCTTCAGACCATGTTTGGAGCGGCTTGTGCCGATGCAGACGTGCTCCTTGGCGAGCACCACCACATCCGCTTCGCGGTCCGGATAGAGCTCGAACATGCGCACCGCGCGTTCCTTGTCGACGGCAATGTCCACTTCCGGCAGGGCGGAAATGGTTTCGATAAGCTGTGCCGTTGAAATGCTGCCTTTGCTCCAGACGCGGACCAGGCCGCCCAAGGCACCGTGGTGCGCGACGAAGGCATCCGTGATCGGGCAGATGACCACCGCTTCTCCCTTGCCGAATTTGGCATCGAGAATATCCTGAAGCCAGAGAACATGAGGTTCGAGATTGTCGAGGCTCATGTCGCTCATGCCGTGGTCTGCGGTCAGCCCCAGATTGATGTCTTCGGCGGCCAGAAGGCCAAAAAGAGCGTCGAGCTTTTGGTAGAACGCGAGCGCTTCAGGGGCTTCGGGCGCATAGCGGTGCTGCACAAAGTCGGTGAGCGAGAGGTACATGACTTCCGGACGGCGGTCACGAAGGAGCTTCAGGCCGGCCTGCAGCACGAAGAGAGAGAGCGCTGCAGAATATTTGCCGGGCTGGGGTTCGCCGACATAGGTGAGCACATTGTCAATGCCGTTTTCTTCGATCGTGCATTGATCCGCGTACTCGGCCGAAAAGGAGATATTGCCGCGCGTCAGATCGAGATCCTTTTGGAGCTGCCGGCGAAGTTTGTCTTTGGCAGTAATGGAGACCACGCGGGCGCCGGCATCGGCAAACCCCGAAAGAATGGTCTGTGCCATAAGCAGCTTGGGATCGGTCATGACAACCGGTTCCCAAGTTTTCGTGTCAAGGTAATAATTGCCGGAAATACCGTGCTGCGACACGGGAACGCCCGTGATGATGGACATGTTGTTGGGGCAGGTGAAGGCCGGTACGGAGGACTGGGCAGTGCCGGCGAATCCTTCCCGGATGAAACGCGCGATGTTTGGGAGCTCCCCGCGGGAGAGGTAGCGCGCGAGATAGCTCGGATCCGAGCCGTCGATGCAGACGGCAACGCAGGGGCGCAGCGGACGGCGATAGTGAATGTGATTGATGGCAAGCAATGACATAAATGAATTCCTGAATCAGAAAGGACTGGGTTTTTTAGGCACGGGTACTGGCCATGCGGTTGGCTTCAATGAGTTTTTGGGTATAGGGATGCTGCGGGCGGTTCATGACTGCTTCGGCGGGTCCGTATTCCACGATGCTTCCTCGATAGACCACGGCGATCTTTGTGGAGATATGCTCGACAACGTCCAAGTCGTGGCTGATGAAGAACATCGCAAAGCGGCGTTCCTGCTGCAGACGGTGCAGGGTGAGGAGGACCTGCACCTGTACCGTCGGATCCAGAGCAGAGACAATTTCGTCACAGATGAGCAGATCGGGGTGCGAAAGGATTCCGCGTGCGATGCATACACGCTGGCGCTGGCCGCCGGACAGCTCCGGCGGATACTTGTCCAGATAGCTCTCCTCCATGCCCACGTAGTACAGCTGAAAGGCGGCTTCTGCCCGCAGACTGCCCCGGGGCGGCTTCATATGGTGAATGGCCATGGGCTCGGCGATGATCTCCGCCGCCGTCATGCGGGGATTCAGGCTGGAGGTGGAGTCCTGAAAGATCAGCTGGCGCTCCGCCTCCAACCGGCGGCGGTTGGCACGGTACTGGGCGGCATCGCAGGTGTCGATGCCGTCATAATAGATATGTCCCGCCGTGGGGCGGTACACGTTCATGATGCAGCGGGCCACGGTGGATTTGCCGCAGCCGCTCTCCCCCACCAGTCCCAATATCTCGCCCTGCTTCAGCTGGAAGGACACGTCGTCCACCGCCCGAAGTGTCTGCCTGCCCGGCAGGGGAAAGCAGTGGGTCAGGTGCTGCACGTCCAGCAGGATATCAGACATAGTGCTCTTCTCCTTCCGGCAAGGGCGCCAGCTGGGGCGCTCTGGGATCCAGCAGCCACGTGGCCGCGTAGTGGGTATCGCTGACGGGGAACATGGGGGGCTGCTGCTGGTAGTCGATGGCCAGCGCCTGGGGATTGCGGCAGGCGAAGGCGTCGCCCTCCGGCGGGTCGATGAGGGTGGGCGGCATGCCGGGAATGGTGTGCAGCGCCCCGTGGCGCTTAGCCAGCGCCGGGAGCGAGCGCAGCAGCCCCTTGGTATAGGGATGGCGGGGATCGTAATAGACCTCCTCCGCCGTGCCGATCTCCACGATGCGTCCGGCGTACATGATGGCCACCCGGTCAGCCGCCCGCGCCACCACGCCCAGGTCGTGGGACACCAGAATGGTGGAGGTATACAGCCGCTGCTGGATATCCCGCAGCAGATCCAGTATCTGGGCCTGCACCGTTACATCCAGCGCCGTGGTAGGCTCGTCCGCCAGCAGAATTTTCGGCTCGTCTGCCAGCGCCATGGCCATCAGGCACCGCTGCCGCTGGCCGCCGGACAGCTGATGGGGGTACTGCACTCCCTGCTGTGGCTCCACGCCCACCAGCGCCAGCAGCTCCGCCACACGGCTGTCCACGGCGGAGCGCTCCATGCGGCCCCTATGGGTGCGGACAGCCTCGGCGATCTGCCTGCCCACCGGCATGGCGGGATCCAGCGCCGTCAGTGGATCCTGAAAGATCATGGAGAACACCTTGCCCCGCAGGCGGCGCATATCCCGCTCCCGGTAGGTGGTAATGTCCACTCCGTTTACGGTGATGCTGCCGGAGGTGATGCGGGCGTTCTGGGGCAGCAGCTTCATGATGGAGCGGCACAGCATGCTCTTGCCGCAGCCGCTCTCCCCCACCAGCGCCAGCACCTCGCCCTCGTGGAGTGTCAGGCTCACGTCCCGCACGGCCTGCACCGTCCCGGAAGGTGTGTCCAGACACACGGAGAGATGGTCGATATTCAATAATGTGTTTTCCATGGTGTTCACCAGCCTTTTGGTGGAGTTTCGTCCCCTCGGGGACGACCTACTTTTGTCAACAGTGACAAAAGTAGGCAAAAACACCGGAAGGAACCTCCGGTTCCTTCACTTCCGGGCGTGCTATAATGTGTACGTAATTGTCAATGCCTACCGCACGATCACAGGGGTTTTCCTTTTTCGCTTCGTAAAAGGATCGTCTCTGCTCCAGCGCCGCTGCCGCTGATTCCTACGCCGAACAACGCTTCAGTGTCTACCGTTGAGATTGTCAGCGGCAGCGGCGCAAGAGGAAAGTCGATGCGTCATACGCAGCGAAATCAACTGTGTTCCGTGACCGCGTGGTAAAAGGCCGCAAATTTCAAAAGAGGCATAGCGTGCAGGAAGTTTTGAAACCTACGGTTTCAAATGGCGTTTTGGGGTACTTTTGCCGCCACGGGCAAAAGTACCTCGCGCCGGAGGGCGAAATCTCTTAATAACACGGCGATAGCCCCCTCATACGAGGGGGCCGGGAGGACGCCGCAAAGAGAGGGGGATCAGACCGTCCAATCACAGATATTCCAGAAAATGCCCACGCCGTGATGGCCCAGCACTGTGTCGGGGGTAATGCCCTGAATTTTGTCCGCCGCCACGTAGATGGCGTCGATGTAGCAGAAGAAGGTATAGGCCGGAGCCGCCGCCAGCGCCTGCTGGAATTCGGCGTAGGCCGCCGCCCGCTCTGCGGGATCGTCGGTCTGGCGGGCCTTGGTCAACGCCTCGTCCACCTGTGCGTTGGAGTAGCCGGAGTAGTTGGCGCCCTTGTCGGTGCCGAACACCTTATAGGTGTGGTCGTCGGCGTCAAAGGGGGAGCCCCAGCCGATGATGCAGCACTCCTGCCCGCCCCAGTCGATGCCCTCGGCGGGGATGGCGGCCTGCACGTCAAGGCCGATGGAGCGCAGCTGCTGGGCCGCGGCCTGCGCCATGTCGATGCGCACCTGATCGTCCGGCGAAGCGTTGATGGTAAAGCCGATGCGCTGGCCGCTGCGCTGCCAGAAGCCCTCGCTGTCTTTGGTGCAGTCTGCCTCGGTCAGCAGCTGCTCAGCACGGGCGGGATCATAGCCCCAGCGCTCCACGTCGGGATCGTTGTAGATGTTCCGCTGCAAGGGACTGTAGGCCACCTCGCCCCGGCCCAGCAGCACCGCGTCCACGATGGCCTGCCGGTCGATAGCGCAGCTGATGGCGGGGATCAGGTCGGCGTTCTCCTGCCAGTAGGTATTGTTGAAGTTATACAGGATGCCCCGGTAGTCGGAGGTGGTCATGTCATAGACGGTATAACCCGCTTTCCCTTCAAAGGACGCGGCGTCCTTGGGGGTCACCTGCGCCAGATCCAGCTCGCCGGTTTGCAGCTGCATGGCCTTGGCGTTGGAATCGGTGACGATCTTGAACACGATGGTGTCGATGTTGGCCGCTCCCGCGAAATAGTCGGGATTCTTCACCAGCGTAATGGACTGGCCCACGTCCCAGCTCTCCAGCTTATAAGGCCCGGTGCCCACCGGAGCCCGGAAGAAATCGGAGGTCTGCATGTCCTCCCCCTCCAGCAGATGCTGAGGCAGGATGGCCATGGTCATGTACTCCAGAAACGCCGTGTTGACGGCGGACAGGGTAAAGGACACCGTGTGGTCGTCGATGACGGTGATATCTGTCACATCCTCGTAGTTGGGGGCGTTCTCGGAGCCGTTGTCGGGATCCATGATGGCCTCATAGGTGAACTTCACATCCTCGGCGGTGAAGGGCTGGCCGTCGTGCCAGGTAACGCCCTGCGCCAGATAGAAGGTATAGGTCAGCGTGTCGGGGTCGTAATCCCAGCGCTCCGCCAGACGGGGAATGACCTGTCCGTCGCCGTCGTGGTCGGTAAGGCCGTCGAACAGCAGCACATTGATCTCGCCGTGCTCGTCCATGGCGGGGTTGATGCGGGTATAGTCGCCGCTGCCGTACACCAGCGTGGAGCCGCCGCTCTGGGCGTCGTTCCCGTCGGTATTGTCTCCGCCGCAGGCCGCCAGCGTCAGCAGCATGGCAAGCGCCAGCACCAGCGCGGCCAGTCGTTTCATCATGGTCATGGGTGTGATTTCCTTTCTCTCGTGGTTTCTGTGCCCAGCATAGCAGATATTCCTCCGCCCCGCAAGCCGGGTGGGGGGATATAATTTTGTCTGCGCCGCCATTCTCAGAACGGCCAAAAGCCGCGGCATACGCGCCGCGGCTTCCAGCGAAAGGAAATGAAAGAAGATAGCAGTTTCAGTGGGCCGTTATCCGGCCAGTGTGGCGGCCATGACC
Organism: uncultured Eubacteriales bacterium; assembly: GCA_900548615.1. Lineage (GTDB taxonomy): Bacteria > Bacillota > Clostridia > Oscillospirales > Oscillospiraceae > Vescimonas. Next base: position 5,655 of record URKW01000032.1, read on the forward strand.
GCCTTGATGGTGTGCATGCGGTTCTCCGCCTCGTCAAAGACGATGGACTGGGGCCCCTCAAACACCTCGTCGGTAACCTCCATGGCGTCGCGGCCGAAGGCCTCGCCCATCTCCTTGCCCACGATGGTCTTGTGGTCGTGGAAGGCGGGCAGGCAGTGCATGAACACGGCCTTTTCCCCGGCCTGCGCCATCAGCTGGGCATTCACCTGATAGGGAGCCAGATCGGCGATACGCTCTTTCCACACCTCCACCGGCTCGCCCATAGAGACCCACACATCGGTATAGACCACGTCGGCGCCCTGCACGGCCTTGGCGGGATCGGTCTGGAACTCCAGCGTAGCGCCGGTCTCCATGGCGATGGCCTGACATTCGGCGATCAGCGCCGCGTCGGGGAAATACTTCTCCGGTGCGCAGGCCACAAAGTGCATGCCCATCTTGGCGCAGCCCACCATCAGGGAGTTGCCCATGTTGTACCGGGCGTCGCCCATGTACACCAGCTTCTTGCCCTTCAGGCCGCCGCAGTGCTCCTGAATAGTCAGGAAGTCCGCCAGGATCTGGGTGGGATGGAACTCGTTGGTCAGGCCGTTCCACACGGGAACGTCGGCATACTGGGCCAGCTCCTCCACGATGCTCTGGCCGAAGCCACGGTACTCGATGCCGTCAAACATACGGCTGAGAACGCGGGCGGTGTCGGCGATGCTCTCCTTCTTGCCGATCTGAGAGCCGGTGGGGTCAAGATACGTAACGCCCATGCCCAGATCGTGGCCCGCCACCTCAAAGGCACAGCGGGTACGGGTGCTGGTCTTTTCAAAAATCAGGGCGATGTTCTTGCCCTGACACAGCGCGTGGGGAATACCGGCCTTTTTCTTGGCCTTCAAATCAGCCGCCAGCTCCAGAAGATAGGCGATCTCCTCCGGGGTGAAGTCCAGCAGTTTCAGAAAATCCTTGTTTTTCAGACAGATCATACGAATGCTCCTTCCTAGTATGTCGGGGTCAGTGCCGGTCGCCCTTATGCAGACGTTTTTCAAACCGGCCCAGCAGCCATGTCAGCGCCACCACGATGATGAGGTACGTCAGTGCCACCACCATCAGGGGGTTGAACGCGTCAAAGGTGTTGTTGCGGATCAGGTTGCCCGCTCTCGTCAGATCCTGCACGGCCACGTAGCCGGCCACGGCGGTCTCCTTCAAAAGAGCGATCATTTCGTTGCCGATGGCAGGCAGGATGTTCTTCATGGCCTGGGGCAGGATCACGTGGATGGTGGTCTGGATGCGGGACATGCCCAGCGACCGGCCCGCCTCCATCTGGCCCGCGTCCACCGCGCCGATGCCGCTGCGCATCAGCTCGGCCATATACGCGCCGGAGTTGATGCCGAAGGTGACGATGCCCACGGCGATACCGCCGCCGACGCCGCTGGCGGACTTCATGATGACGAAGTAGAAGATCAGCAGCAGCACCACCACGGGGATACCCCGGATAACGGTGGTGTAGATGTCACACAGCACGCACAGAGGCTTCATGGCAGGGTTTCCCTCGCCGCAGTATTTGATGATGGCCACCAGCGCACCGATGACGATACCGATGCACAGTGCGCCCAGCGTGATGATGGCGGTATTGCGCAGGCCCTCCACCAGCATCATATAGCGGTCATCCTCTAAAAATGTAGAGGCAAGCTTTGCGCCCCAGTTGGTAAAGAATTGACCGATGGCGGTAAAAATGTTCATAGCGTCGGCTCCTTAGGTATAGCATATCATGCCGTCAACGGCAGCGTGGAGAATTTGCAGAGAATGGGGGATTTAAGCGGTAGTTTTAGGGTTCTTGTGCCCGTCTGTAGGGGCCGATGCCCACATCGGCCCCTACAGAAATCGTATCGTCATCGTGGGGGCGGACAGAGTCGTCCGCCCCTACGGAGTTCTATAGATAGTACGCTGTCTTACATTCAGGGTGCGATATACGTCACACCGTACTGCTGGAAGATCTGCTCCACAGTGCCGTCGGCCAGCAGGGCGTCCAGCGCTTCGTTGAAGGGGGCGACCAACTCGCTGCCTTTCTGGAATGCGAAGGTATAGGGCTCGGAGGTCATGGCCTCGTCCAGCACGGTCAGGCCCAGCTCCGGCGCCATGGCCAGCGCCACCTCGTTATCCACCACCCATGCGTCTACCTTACCGGCGGTCAGCGCCGCGGCGGCGTCGTTGTTGGCGGTAAAGGCCAGCACCTCATAGCCGTTGCCCATGCAGTACTCCTCAGCGGTGGTACCGGTCTGGACGGATACCTTCTTGCCCTCCAGATCAGCCTTGCCGGTAATGCCGCTGTCGGCGGTCACCACGATGGCCTGCGCGGCCATGAAGTACACGCTGGAGAAGTCCACGTTCTCTTTTCTCTTGTCGGTAACGGTGATGCCGGACATGCCCACATCGAACTTACCGGCCTGCACGCCGGGGATCACGGAGTCAAAATCCATCTGCTGGAGATCCAGCTCCATGCCCATCTTCTCGGCGACCTTCTTCAGGATATCCACCTCGATACCCACCACCTCGCCGCCTTCCAGCGACTCAAAGGGAGGAAAGTCGGGGCTGGTGGCCACCACCAGCTTGGTCTTGGCGGCGGCGTCGGAAGCGTCGTCACCGGAGGGGGTGTTGCTGTCGGAATTGCTGCTGCCACAGCCGGACAGCAGGCCCAGCGCCATTACCAGCGCCAGTACAAAAGCGGTCAACTTTTTCATCGTTATTCTCCTTTTTCATCTGTTTTTTGTTGGGATAGATAAGCTTTTATGGCGGCGATCTGCGCCTCTACCGAGGCGGGGCCGCCCAGTGAGGTACGCCGTGCCACGCAGTTTTCCAGCGCGACAGCCTCGTACACGTCCTGGTCAAATACGTCGCTGTATTGCTTCAACGTCTCCAGCGGCAGGGCCTCCAGCACGGTATCATGATGGATGCACCATGCCACCAGCTGGCCGGAAATTTTATAGGCGGTGCGGAACGGCAGGCCCTTTTTCGTCAGGTAGTCCGCCAAATCGGTGGCGTTGATGAAGCCCTTCTGAGCCGCCTTGTACATGGTCTCCACGCAGGGCTTCATGGTAGCGATCATGGGAGTGAACACCTGCAAACACATCTTCACGGTGTCCACCGCGTCGAACACGGCCTCCTTGTCCTCCTGCATGTCCTTGTTATAGGCCAGCGGCAAACCCTTCAGCATGGTCAGCAGCGCCATCAGGTCGCCGTAGACCCGGCCTGTCTTGCCCCGGCACAGCTCCGCCATGTCCGGGTTCTTCTTCTGGGGCATGATGGACGAGCCGGTGGTAAAGCCGTCGTCCAGCTCCACGAAGTGGAACTCCCAGCTGCTCCAGAGGATCAGCTCCTCAGAGAAGCGGCTCAGGTGCATCATCAGCACCGCACAGGCGGACAGGAACTCCACGCAGAAGTCACGGTCGGACACGCCGTCCAGACTGTTCAGCGCCACCTGGGAGAAGCCCAGCTGCCGGGCCTCATACACCCGGTCAATGGGGAACGTGGTGCCCGCCAGCGCACAGCAGCCGATGGGAGACACGTCCATACGCTTGGCCACGTCGTCCAGACGGCCAACGTCCCGCTGGAGCATCATGGCATAGGCCATAAGATGGTGGCCGAAGGTGATGGGCTGGGCCCGCTGCAAGTGGGTGTAGCCGGGCAGGATGGCGGTTTTGTACTGCTCCGCCTTGTCGGTGACGGCGGCCAGCAGCTCCAGCACCAGTGCGCGGATCACTGCGATCTCCTGCCGCAGATACAGCCGCAGATCCAGCGCCACCTGATCGTTTCGTGAGCGGGCGGTGTGGAGCTTTTTGCCCACATCGCCCAACCTCTCCGTCAGTACCTGCTCCACGAACATGTGAATGTCCTCGGCAGATGGGTCAAATTGCAGCTTTCGCTCGTCCAGATCCGCTAGGATCCCGGCCAGACCAGAGATCAGCGTCTGGGATTCCTGCTCCGTCAGGATGCCGCTGTGCGCCAGCATGGCGGCGTGAGCCATGGAGCCGGTGATATCCTGCCGGTACATGCGGCAGTCAAAATGGAGGGACGAGTTGAAGTCGTCCGCGATCTGTGCCGTTTCCTTTTCGGCCCGGCCGGCCCAAAGCTTTGCCATGATGGCGCTCCTTTCGGTGGTGATATGTCATGATGAGGGCGGTTTACCGCCCTCATCATGACGGAAAATTCATCTCTTACAGCTTGCCCTGATCCTTCAGCGCCTGCATCTTGGTGGTCAGGCCCCACAGGTTGATGAAGCCGGTAGCCTGAGACTGGTCATAGTCGCTCTCGCCGAAGGTCACCAGATTCTCGGAATACAGGGAGCAGGGAGAGGTCATACCGGCGGGGATGATGTTGCCCTTATAGAGCTTCAGCTTCACGGTGCCGGTCACGTCCTTGTTGGCCTCGTTGGCGAAGGCGGTCAGGGCCTCCTGCAAGGGAGAGTACCACTTGCCGTTATACAGCAGGTCTGCGTAGTCCACAGACAGCTTCTGCTTGGCGTGCAGCACTTCCTTATCCATGGTCAGCATCTCCAGCTGGGCGTGGGCGAAGTACAGGATGGTGCCGCCGGGGGTCTCGTAGATGCCGTGATCCTTCATGCCGATGAGACGGTTCTCCACGATATCGATGATGCCGATGCCGTTCTTGCCGCCCAGATCGTTGAGCTTCTCGATGATCTTGCTGGCCTTCATCTTCTCGCCGTTGACGGCCACAGGAGCGCCGGCCTCGAAGTCGATGGTCACATAGGTGGGCTCGTCAGGAGCCTGGAAGGGGGATACGCCCATCTCCAGGAAGCCGGGCTTGTCCAGATCGGGCTCGTTGGCGGGATCTTCAAGGTCAAGGCCCTCATGGCTCAGGTGCCACAGGTTCTTATCCTTGGAGTAGTTGGTCTCTCGGGAGATCTTCAGGGGCACGTTGTGAGCCTCGGCGTAGTCGATCTCCTCCTCACGGGACTTGATGTCCCACTCACGCCACGGGGCGATGATCTTCATATTGGGAGCGAAGCGCTTGATGGCCAGCTCGAAACGGACCTGATCGTTGCCCTTGCCGGTAGCGCCGTGGGCGATGGCGTCAGCGCCCTCGGCCTTGGCGATCTCCGCCAGCTTCTTGCCGATGACGGGACGGGCAAAGGCGGTGCCCAGCAGATAGGTCTCATACTTGGCATCCATCTTCAGGCAGGGGATGATGACGTCGTCCACCATCTCGTCCACCAGATCGGCCACGATCAGCTTGCTGGCGCCGGTCTTGATGGCCTTCTCCTCCAGACCCTCCAGCTCGTCGGCCTGACCCACATTGCCGGCCACGGCGATGATCTCAGGGTTGTTGTAGTTCTCCTTCAGCCAGGGGATGATAATGGAGGTATCCAGTCCGCCGGAGTAGGCCAGTACGATCTTCTTGATATCTGTATGTTTCATGGTGTGTTCCTCCTTGAATATTTATGTAATCTATGTGCATGATTATACGCATTATTCAGGAAATGTCAAGAGCAAATCTGCAAATACTGGCTTTTTATGCAAATACATATAGCATGTTCGGATATATACTCGTTATTTATGCAATTTGATCTATGATTATGCACACTGCAATGAATATACACTTTTCAGTTTCCGGGCGTGAAAAAATCCCGCCGTAGGGGTTTGCAAACAGCGGGAGCTATGGTATACTATACTAGAACAAACTATCGAGAGGAGGGGCTGTCATGGCGGATCGGGTGATCCTGCATTGCGATCTGAACTGCTTTTTCGCGTCGGTGGAGCTTCTGCGCTATCCGGCGCTGCGGGACGTTCCCGTGGCGGTGTGCGGCGACCCGGAATCCCGCCACGGCATCGTACTGGCCAAGAACGAGGCCGCCAAGCAGCTGGGCGTGAAAACGGCGGAGACCATCTGGCAGGCCCGGCAGAAGGCGCCCCACCTCATTACCCTGCCGCCCCACCACGGCCTGTACCGGGAGTACAGCCAAAAGGTCAACGCCATCTACGGCCAGTACACTGATCTGGTGGAGCCCTTCGGCATCGACGAAAGCTGGCTGGACATTACCGGCAGCATGCACCTGTTCGGCGGCGACGGCAAAGCCATCGCCGACCAGCTGCGCCAGCGTCTGCGGGAGGAGCTGGGGCTGACCATCTCCGTGGGCGTCAGCTTCAACAAGATCTTCGCCAAGCTGGGCAGCGACTACAAAAAGCCCGACGCCACCACCGTCATCGACCGGGACAACTGGCAGCGCATCGTCTGGCCTCTGCCGGTGGGCGACCTGCTGGGGGTGGGACGCTCCACCCAGAAGCTGCTGCGGCAGTACGGCGTGGAGACCATCGGCCAGCTGGCGGCATTTCCCAGGGAAACGCTGGAGGCCCTGATGGGCAAGCACGGCGCCCAGCTGCACGACTACGCCAACGGACAGGAGAACAGTCCCGTCCGTCCTCAGCACGAGGCGGAGCCGGTGAAATCCGTGGGCAACGGCACCACCTTCCCCACCAACCTGACCCGCTGGGAGCAGGTGCGCGCCGGACTGTCGGCGCTGGCGGACAGCGTGGCGGGCCGTCTGCGGCGGTACGGCATGTACTGCGGCGGCGTGGCGCTGACCATCCGGTACGCGGACTTCCGCCAGTTCACCCGCCAGACCCGGCTGAGCGGCCCCACCCATCTGCAAAAGGATATCTATCGGGCGGCGCTGACGCTGGCCCAGCAGGCGTGGCACGCGCCGGAGCCCATCCGCGCCCTGACGGTGACGGCGCTGTACCTGACGCCGGACGGTGAAAGCTACCAGCAGCTCGACCTGCTGGCGGGCGACACGACCCGCCGGGACGAGAAGCAGGAGCGGCTGGAACAGGCCATGGACGCCATCCGCGGCAAGTACGGCAAGGGCTCCATCACCTTCGGCAACACGGGAAAGTTCAGCGGCTGGGACGATTGAATTGCACAAGGGGCGTGTCCATAGCCGGACACGCCCCCGATACCTATAGAAATATGCTCAGCGCGCTGTCAGCGCGGCGAGCAGACCGCGGCAGCCCGCCAGTACGTCACGCCATGTGGCCTCGAAGTCCCCGGTGTACCACGGGTCGGCCACGTCGCCGGGGCTGCCGGTGTAGTCCAGCAGCAGATGCAGCTTCCCCTCCGGATTGCCGCCGCAGATGCGGCGCATGTTCCGCAGATTGGCCTGATCCATGCCGATCAGCAGGTCGTATTCCGCGTAGTCGCCGCCGGTAAGCTGCCGCGCCGTGTGACCGCCGCAGGGCACGCCGTGTTCCGCCAGCTTCCGCCGGGCCGGCGGATAAACGGGATTGCCGATCTCCTCGCGGCTGGTGGCGGCGGAGTCGATATAAAACTGCGGCGAAAGCCCCGCCTTTTTCACCAGATCCTTCATCACGAACTCCGCCATAGGGCTGCGGCAGATGTTGCCGTGGCAGATGAATAGAATTTTTGTCATGGAGCGCCTCCTTGGGGATGGATTTGCTATCACTATACCATCGGGCCGGGCGTGTGTCGAGGGATATTTTCCGCAAGCTGAAAAAACACTTGACTTGCGCGGCGCTTTGCCCTTAGAGTAGGATACAGGATACAACGACAGGAGGGACACCCATGGCGGATCACAGCAAAAACGGTAGCTCCGGAACGGAACAGGCGGTGAAAATGTGCACCTGCACCAACATGGGCTGCCCCAACCACCCCCGCAACCACGACCGGGGCTGCACGCCGTGCATTGAGAAAAACCTCACCCACCACGAGATACCGGCCTGCTTCTCCCGCGTCTATCCGGATCACCAGCGGATGGAGGGCTATACCTACGAGGCGTTCGCCCGGTTCGTACTGGCCCACGACGGCGAACCGCAGTAACGCCGGCCGGACGGCGGATAAGGAGGAACACATGGTACTCTATTTTTCAGGCACCGGCAACAGCCGGTATGTGGCCCGGCGCATCGCGGAAGCGCTGCATGAGCCGCTTTTCAGCATAAACGACCGCGTTAAAGCAAACGATACGGCTCCGGTACCCACAGGCCGCCAGCTCATTGTGGTATCGCCAACCTATGGGTGGCGGCTTCCGAGAGTGGTGCGGGACTGGCTGCTGCAAACGGAGTTTCCCAAAGTGGAGCAGGTCTGGTTCGTGATGACCTGCGGCAGTGAGATCGGCAATGCCGCCCGGTATAACCGCCAGCTTGCCCGGCAAAAGAAGCTCCGCTATATGGGCACGGCCCAGATCGTCATGCCGGAGAACTACATCGCCATGTTCAACGCGCCGCAGGCGGAGGAGGCCCGTCAGATCGTAACCCGTGCGGAGCCGGACGTGGACAGGGCCATCCACTGCATCGAAAGCGGGCAGGAGTTTCCCGCGCCCCGCAATAACCTGTATGACCGCTGCATGAGCGGCCCGGTAAACCCGGCCTTTTACGCGCTTTTCGTCAAGGACGGCCCTTTCCGGGTGTCGGAGCGGTGCACCGGCTGCGGCCAGTGCGCGAAGCGCTGTCCGCTGAACAACATCACGCTGCCAAACGGCAGACCCGTGTGGGGCGGCAGCTGCACCCACTGCATGGCCTGCATCTGCTACTGCCCCGCCGAGGCCATCGAATACGGCAAAAAGAGCCTGGGTAAGCCCCGGTATCATTTTGAAGCGCTGTGAAAGGAGTGAACGCTATGGAGCACGGAACAACGGAACGCAGCTGGACGATCCGTCCGCTGACCGAGGCGGACATTGAGGCCTATCTGGACATCTATCTCAACTCCTACCCCGCCTATAAGTCGTTGGACGAGGAGTGCCGCCAGCATTACCGGGACAAGCACCGGCTGGAGCTGCGGGAGGATCGGCAGACGCAGACGGTGGGGCTGTTTGAGGACAGCACGCTGCTGGCCACCATGAAGCTGATCCGGTTCTCCATGAACTTCTTCGGCAAAATGCAGCCTGCCTGCGGCCTGATGGCGCTGGAGGTGCACCCGTTACATAAGAAAAAGGGCGTGGCGCTGGAGATGGTGCGGTACTTTGAGGACTACGCCCGGCGCATCGGCGCGCTGCTGACGCTGCTGTTGCCGTTTCAGATCGGGTTTTACCGCCGGATGGGCTACGGCTTCGCGGGAAAGTTCTACGAATACCACCTGCCCACGGCGGCGCTGCCCAAGGTCGATGCCGCTGTGCGGGAGCACCTGCGGCTGATGCAGCCGGAGGACTTCGACGCGGCGCTGGCCTGCCACAGCCGCTTCGCGGCGAAAAACCACGGCATGGTGGAAAAGTTTGAGGAGGAGGTTCGGGCCGCCCGTGGGGATATTCAGGTGCGGCGCATCGGCTACTATGACGGCGGACAACTGCGTGGCTATGTGGCCTACCGCTTTGAAAGCGCCAGCGACAGCAACTATACCCAGAACCGTCTTTCCGTGGAGGAGCTGGTCTACGAGGACGGCGCTGTGCTGCGGGCGCTGCTGGGCGCTCTGCGGTTACAGGAGGACTTGGCCCAGACGGTGATCCTCCGCACCGGCGAGGAGGACTTCCACCACCTGCTGGACGATCCGCAGGACATCTCGAAAAACTACATCGACTACGGCTTCTTGCAGACCAACGTCTCCGCCATCGGCACCATGTTCAAGCTGGTGGACGGCGAGATGTTCGTGGAAAAGACCGCCTACCGCACCTTCCCGGCGGGTACGCTGACAGCGGCCTTCCGCTATCGGGACGAGATGGCGGACTGCGATAAATGCCTGCGCATCGCCTTTGACGGCGGGCGCTGGGCCGTGGCCGCGGCAGACAGCACAGCGGACGTGACCGTCATCTGCCGGCAGGGCGACCTTGCGTCGCTGCTGATGGGCTCGTGCGGACTGGAAGCCATGCTGCGGCTGGGCGCCGCCACCGCCGACAACGATGAAAAGGCCCGTGAGCTGGCCCGGCTGCTGCATTATGGCCAGAAGCCGTGGCTGAATTCCGACTATTAAAAGAGGCATCCTATGAACCAGAAAGAATTGAACGAGATCCGCCGCCGCTTCAAGCTGGACAAAAACGCCATCAGCAAGATCTACGGCTGCTATGTGAACAGCAACAGGGAGATCATCTCCTACATTGATGCTTCGCTGGGCTTAATGTCTCAGGAGGAGCAGGAGATGTATCTGGGGCTTCTGAAAAAGGCACTGTCCGGCACACTGGGCCGAAACCTGATCGACATTGAATTCTCCACCGCGCAGGTGTCCAACAGCGACGAGCACCGTCTGCTGCAAACCATCCGCCAGACGGGCCTACAGGACCCCAATTCCCGGCAGGAGCTGTGCCGCCGCATCATCGACGCCATGGACATGGGCGAGACCAACTATCTCATTCTGCTGGCCGCCGACACCTACGACGTGCCCTATCGTGGCCGGGACGACGAGATGATGGACGACGCCTCCGACACGGTGTACCGCTATTTCGTGTGCAGCATCTGCCCGGTGAAAGCGCCCACGCTGGAGCTGAAATACAGCAACGAGGACAGCGGCTTCCACAGCGCCTCCACCGGACACATCGCCCTGTCGCCGGAGCTTGGCTTCCTGTTTCCGGCCTTTGACGACCGGTCGGCCAACATTTATAACGCCCTCTTTTACAGCAAAAATACCGCCCAGATCCATCAGGAGGTCATTGACGCGGTGTTCCGTATCGACCAGCCGCCCATGTCCGCCGAGGAGCAGAAGAACATATTCAGCACCACGCTGGGCGACACGCTGCAAAAGGACTGCCGTTACGACGTGGTGCAGTCCGTTCACGAGCAGCTGCGGGGCCGCATCGAGGAGCACAAGGAGAGCAAGGATCCCCAGCCGCTCACCCTGTCCGTCCGTGAGGTGGGCGACGTGCTGACCAACAGCGGCGTGCCCGCCGAGAAGGTGGAGGCCTTCCAGCAGGAGTGCCGCAAACAGTACGGCGAGGACGCGGCGCTGAACCCGAAGAACATCATTGAAAGCGGCAAATTCCAAATCACCACACCTGAGGTGAAGATCGCCGTGGCCCCGGAGTACAGCTATATGATCGAGGCCCGGGTCATCGATGGGCGAAGGTACATCCTGATCCCCGCCGACGACGGCGTGGAGATCAACGGCATCGGCGTAAATATTCCCAATCCGCAAAGTGAAGAAGCATAAGAAAGCCCCACGGAGTCACCTCCGTGGGGCTTTTCTTATGCAGAGTGTCATTGGGGAAACGCCACGCGGATGGTCAGCCGTCCGCCGCTGTACGCCGCGTCGATGCTGCCGCCCATCTTCTCCGTCAGCAGTCTGGCGATGGACAGACCCAGACCGGTGGAGCCGCTGGCCGTCTCCACGGTGAAGAAGCGGTCAAAAAGGCGCTCCGCCTGTACCCGGTTCAGGCTCCGGGCGCTGTTCGTAAAGGTCACGGCGCCATCCGGCATCAGCCTGACGACCAAGTCTCCATCGGAATACTTGGCGGCGTTGCTGAGAATGTTGTCAAAGATCCGCCGCAGCGCGGCGGCGTCCAGCTCCCGCACAACAGCCGTCTCCGCCAGCTGGATCTCCGGCGTGATACCGCGGGCGGACAGCGCGCTGTAAAAACCTGCCAGACTCTGCTCCAGAACGTGGTTCAGGCAGACCGGTTCCCGGTTCAGTTCGTCTGTGGCGGCGGTGACGACGGAGTAGCGGAACAGCTCCTCCGTCATCGTGCGCATGGCGTCCGTCCGCTCCCGGATGACCGCCAGATACCGCTTGCCCCGCGGAGAGTGGGGCTCCTGCTCCAGCAGATCCAGATACCCGCAGATGGCCGTCAGCGGTGTGCGCAGGTCGTGGGAGACGTTGGTCACCGCCGCCTTCAGCGCATTGTCGCCGTTTTGCAGCCGCAGGCGCTCCTTCCGGAGCATGCGGAGCTGCCGGTTGATCCGGGCTGCCATGGCCATGGCAGCCCGGTCGCCGGTGGAGAGGGAGATCAGGGTGTTGGTGTCGGTTTGCAGCTTTTCCTCCAGCTCCTCTGCCACCTCCCGGAGGGATCGGTGCAGCGCCGTCAGGCGCAGCAGCAGAACCAGCGTGCAGAGCGCCAACAGGCCAGTCAGTACCATCCACCAGATCTCCATACCATACTCCTTACTTCAAATCCTTGCGTTTGAAAATGGCCATACCCACAGCACCGGACAGCAGCACGATGCCCACAGAGGCGCACAGGGAAACCGCCGGATGCGCCAGCTCCTGATTGGCCAGCAGGATCGCCTGCCCGGTGGCAGTGCGTCCACGATAAACTGATACACCGTCCGCAGCGCACCGGAGACATAATTGGGGTTGGGCTCCGACTCCCCTACCTCAAAGCCGTTGGCCGTCATGACGGCGGCAGAGGCCATCTCCGGCTCGCACAGCGCGTTATAGAAGACGCTGCCCACCACGATCAGGCCGAACATCAGCAAAATCGCAGCCACAGCGGACACGGCGCGGTTGGGGATCAGCAGGCACAGCAGCGTCAGGAGGGCGGCCAGCGCCGCCGTCAGCAGAAGGATCGTCACGGCATTCAACAGCAGAGCCTCTGCCGGTGCGGCAAACCAGCCGAATTTGACCACGCCGATCACAGCGCTGGCCATCCATGCCAGCAGAATGGCGAAGCAGCCCGCTATGCTGACGAGCAGATAGGCGGCATAGACCGTCCCGCGGGAATGGCCGGCGATCAGCTTATTGCGCAGCGTCCCGTCCTGATACTCCACCCCCAGAAACAGGCTGATAAAGGCCGCATGCAGGATCGGCAGGAACGGGAACACCTGCAAAAAGATAACATCCAGCGTATTCATACTCTCATTATCGGCGCCGATCCGCAGCAGAAATACCGTAGAAAGAGCAAAGGCCGCCGCCATACACAGCCACAACGCACGGCTGCGGCGCAGGCGGTAGAAGTGGGCCCGAAGCAGCTTACACATGGCGCTCACCTCCCACCAGCTCCATATAGAAGCTTTCCAGACTTTCGTCGTGCTCCTTTACGCTGTAGACCGTGCAGCCTTCGCGGCCCAGCGCTTCCACCAGCGCGGTGATCTGCACCTCGCCGTAGATATCCGCCTGAGAATCGTCCACGATGCTGTAGGCGGCTCCCATGGCATCCAGCACCCGCGCCAATGCGCCTGTGCTGCTGACCGACGCCCGGATGCATTTGCGGCAGCGACTCTCCAGCTCCTGGGCGCTGATCTCCTTTATCATGCATCCGCCGTCAATGAAGCCGTAATGGGTGGCAAGGCGGGAAAGCTCGTCCAGAATGTGGCTGGAGATCAGCACCGTGATACCGTGCTCCCGGTTGAGCTTCAGGATCAGCTCCCGTATTTCGATGATGCCCTGGGGGTCAAGGCCGTTGACCGGCTCGTCCAGCACCAGAAGATCCGGATTTCCCGCCAGCGCCACGGCGATCCCCAGCCGCTGGCGCATACCCAGCGAAAAATGCTTCACCTTCTTTTTTCCGGTGTCCTCCAGCCCCACCAGCCGCAGCAGCTCCGGAATGCCCTCAGTGGAGGGCATTCCCAGCACAAGATACTGCTGGCGGAGGTTTTCCTCCGCCGTCATATCCGTGTAGACGGAGGGCGTTTCCACCACGGCGCCCATTCTGCGGCGG
>URKW01000033.1 GCA_900548615.1 uncultured Eubacteriales bacterium
AGTGTCCATTACAGGATACTCAGATCCTATAAGGACACTCTGCATGGTCGGAGTGGGGGGACTTGAACCCCCGGCCTCTTGGTCCCGAACCAAGCGCGCTACCAGCTGCGCTACACCCCGGATAGCCGTTCCATTATAATGAGTATTTTCCTTTCTGTCAAGAGGGAAAACGCAATATCACCGTCAAATCATCATCGTTTACAGCGCGGTGCCCCGCGCGGGGATAAACAGGCCGCTCATATCCGCTCTCTCCAGCACCAGCAGCTTCACCTTCCGGTCAATGCCGCCGGCGTAGCCGGTAAGGCTGCCGTCCGCGCCCACCACGCGATGACAGGGGCCGATCAGCGAAATGGGGTTGTGCCCCACCGCGCCGCCTACCGCCTGTGCCGACTGCGGTTTTCCCATCCGGTCGGCAAGCTGCGCGGCGATCTGACCGTAGGTCGTGGTGCAGCCATAGGGGACGGTCAGTAGGATCTCCCACACCGCCCTGCGAAACGGTGTGGTCATCCAGTGCAGCGGCGGCGTGAAGCCCGGCTTCTCCCCCGCAAAATAGCTGTCCAGCCATCGCTTTGCCTGCGCAAAAACGGGGCAGTCCCCCGTCTCGGCCTGTTGGGGCAGCGTGCTGCCGAAATATTTCTGTCCGTCGAACCACAGGCCCGTCAGTGCCTTGCCATCACTGGCCAGCGTGATCGCACCCAGCGGAGAAAGATAGGATGCCCGATACGTCATATATCAAACCTCTGTTCTGTTTTTCTCTATTCTAACAGGATTTCTCCCACATTGCAACCATCTTTTTCCGCATGATTTCCGGCAAAGCGCACATACTATCCGCAACGATCACAGGAGGTATGTACCATGTCAGAAATGTTTTGCTTTCAGTGCCAGCAAACCGCCGGCGGCAGCGGCTGCGTCAAGACCGGCGTATGCGGCAAGCAGCCGGAGACGGCCCACTTACAGGATGCGCTGGTGTGCCGCCTGATCCGTCTGGCGGAGGTCTGTCAGGCGCGGCAGGAATACCCGCCGGAGGTCACGCGGCTGCTGGCGGACGGCCTTTTCACCACGCTGACCAACGTGAACTTTGACAACGAGGCCATCCGCGCCTTTACCGACCGGGTGGATGAGGCGCTGCGCCGTCACGGCGGCAGCAGCGGCAGCGGCGACACCACGTGGCTGTGGCGGGGCGAGACGGACACTGTGTCCCTACGCGCCACGCTGCTGTTCGGTCTGAAGGGCATGGCAGCCTACGCTCACCACGCCCTGAGACTGGGCTACCGGGACAAGCATGTGGACGAGTGGTTCTATAAGGGTCTTGCCGCCTTGGCGCAGGAGTACAGCGCGGAGGAATGGCTGGCCCTCATCATGGAGTTCGGACAGGTGAATTTCCAGTGCATGGCGCTGCTGGATCGGGCCAACACCGAAAGCTTCGGCGATCCCGTGCCCACGCGGGTGAACATTGACGTGAAAAAGGGGCCGTTTATTGTGGTGTCCGGCCACGATCTTGAGGATCTGCACCAGCTGCTGGAGCAAGCCGCCGGAACTGGCATCAACGTCTACACCCACTGCGAAATGCTGCCCGCCCACGGCTATCCGGGCTTGAAGAAATACCCCCATCTGGCGGGCAACTTCGGCACAGCGTGGCAGAACCAGCAGAAGGAGTTCGCGGATATCCCCGCGCCGGTGCTGTTCACCACCAACTGCCTGATGCCGCCCCGGCCCAGCTATGCCGACCGGGTGTACACCACGTCGGTGGTAGGCTACGAGGGGCTGCGGCACATCGAGGCCGACGGTCAGGGCCGCAAGGACTTCTCTCCCCTGATCCAACAGGCGCTGGCGCTGGGGGGCTACGACACCGACCAAAGCATGAGCGGCGTCAACGGCGGCCACATGCTGACCACCGGCTTCGCCCACGCCGCCGTGCTGAGTCAGGCACCCCAGATCATCGACGCCATCAAGAGCGGCGCGGTAAAGCACATCTTTCTGGTAGGCGGCTGCGACGGCGCCCACCCCGGCCGCAACTACTACACCGAGTTCGTCAAGCGCACCCCCATGGATTCGCTGGTGCTGACGCTGGCCTGCGGCAAATTCCGCTTCAACGATCTGGATCTGGGCGAGATCGGCGGTATCCCCCGCATTCTGGACGTAGGCCAGTGCAACGACGCCTACAGCGCCGTGCAGATCGCGCTGGCACTGGCAGACGCCTTCGGCTGTACCGTCAACGACCTGCCGCTGACGCTGGTGCTGTCCTGGTACGAGCAAAAGGCCGTGTGCATTCTGCTGAGTCTGCTTGCGCTGGGGGTGAAGAACATCTATCTTGGCCCCACCCTCCCCGCCTTTTTGTCGGAAACGGTGGTGAAAACGCTGGTGGATGTCTACGGACTTCAGCCCGTCACCGCGCCCCAGCAGGATCTGGACGCCATCCTGCACCGAGGCTGACCTTGCAATGACAAAAAACATGCCGATACCAGACGGTATCGGCATGTTTTTTACACTTAATAGCCAAAAAGCTGCACCCAGTAGATCTCCCGGCCGGACTGGCAGCACCCCACGCCCAGTGAGCCGTAGGAGCCATCCAGAATGTTGTCCCGGTGTCCCTGAGAATTCATCCAGTCGGTCATGGCGCGGTCGGCGTCCATACCTGTGCCCATGATAATATTCTCGCCGTGAGCCAGCGAGCTGACCGTGTACCACTGGCTGCCGTCCAGTCTTGTATGGCTGAAATAGCTGGCGATCTCACGAGCACGGGTGGCGGCGGCATCACACAGTGTACTGTCCAGCGTCAGCGTGCCTGCGCCGTACTGAGAGCGGTAGTAGTTGGTCAACTCCCACACCCGCTCAACCGAGCTGCCGGAGGAGGTACCTTCCGGCGGCTGCACTGTCTGATCCGGCTCTGGCTCTGCCGGCTGTTCCGGTTCTTCCAATGGTTCCTCCGGTTCTTCCGGGAAGGGAGACTCCAGCGGCAGCAGCGGCTCAAACAGCTGCGCCTGCTCCACCGCCTTGACCATGGCAGTTTCCCCGCCTGACGCCGTGGACGGCTCCTGTACCAGCAATCTGTACCACAAGGCTGCCAGCGTCACCACGGCAAGTACCAGTATTACCAGATATATGATCCTTTTTCGTGCCATTCTCGTTCCGCCATTCCTGCCTGTTTCGCGGCCAGCGCATCCGCGCGGCCGCAGCACGCATTATGATAGCACGCTTTTCCCGATTTGTCAGCACTTTTTTGCGGAAAATCAGCGAGAGCGCTACTTTTTCAGCAGCTTTTCCACCATCGCGCTGTGCATCTGATTGACGGTGACGAACTTTCCGTCATAAAACACCACCCAATTGTTGAACACACAAGATAGCGTCGCGGCCTGCTCCAGCGTGTCCACATGGCAAAAGCGGGCCGGGATGCTCCTGCTTTCACAGTACTCCCGCAGCTTCTCCCCCCGCTATCTGTCGTCTATTTCATGAACCACCACAGTATACGCTTTCCGGCAGGACATGTCAACGAACGTTGTAACTGAAAACTTCGCTTGCAATTCAAGTTGTCAGATGGTATACTACTATTTGGAAATCGGTAAAGGAGTGACGGCTATGGATAACGACGGTCTCACACAATATACGCGGATCGCCATCTCATTGGCGGAGCGGATCGCCTCCGGACAGCTGAAGGAGGGCGACAAGATCTCCGGCCGTTCCAAGCTCTCTCCCGAGTACAACGTCTCCCCGGAAACCATCCGCCGGGCGCTGCGGCTGCTGGCGGACATGAAGGTGGTGGAGGTCAAGGAGCAGAGCGGCGTATACGTTCTGTCCGCCGACAATGCCCGGCGCTATCTCCGCAACTTCGAGGAAAAAACCGATATGCGCAGCAAACAGCAGCAGCTGAAGCAGCTGCTGGCCCGTCAGGAGCTGCTGAACCACCAGATGGCGGCGCTGTGCCGCGACATTCTGGACGAGACTAGCCAGACGCCGGACAGTCTGCCCAACTACAGCTGCCGCGTACCGGATCACTGGCCGGACAGCGGTGTCACCATCGGCGCGCTGCGGTTCTGGCAGGCCACCGGCGCCACCATCGTGGCGATCCGCCGGAACCTGTCCTATATCGTCTCCCTCGGCCCCTATGCCGAGCTGTACGCCGGGGACACGGTGATCTTTGTGGGGGACGCCAAGGCCCGTGAGGCCGTGTCCCACTTCTTCTCAAACGCGTAATTTTCCCGGCTCCGCCGGATCACGAAAGGAGTTTTTCTATTGGTACACAACGAATTACACGCTATTGATCTGGGCATCATCGCCGCCTACCTGATTGCCATGGTAGCCATCGGCGTGGTGGTGGTCAAAAAGGTGCAGAGCACCGACGACTACTATCTGGGCGGTCGATCCTTCGGCCCACTGGTGCTGATGGCCACCGTGTGCGCCACCATTATCGGCGGCAGCGGCCTGATGGGCCGCGCCGGCGTGGCGTACTCCAGCGGCTTTAAGGCCATTATGACGGCGCTGCCCTATCTGCTGGGTATGTTCATCTTCTCCGGCTTTGCGGGGCGTATCTCCGCCGTAGGCACCACCTTCAACGTCACCTCCATCCCCGATCTGTTCGAGCAGCGGTTCGGAAAGACCGCCAAGGTGATCCTGGGCTGTCTCATCGCCTTCACCATGATGGGCACCGTGGCCTCTCAGGTAACGGCCACCGCCACCATCATCAACATGCTGGGCAACAAGATCGGCATCTCCTATGAGGTGGGCGCGCTGATCGCCTGCGCGGTGTTCATTATTTATACCGCTACCTCCGGTCTGTTCGGCGTGATCTATACGGATGTGTTCCAGTTCGTCATGCTGATCCTGTTCGTATATATCATGATCCCGGCGGCGTCGCTGGCGAAGCTGGGCGGTGTCTCCGTCTTTCTGGAAAATCTGGCCCCGGAGCTGGCAAAGCCTTATGTAGACGGCAATATCATCGGCGACATT
Source organism: uncultured Eubacteriales bacterium (assembly GCA_900548615.1). Lineage (GTDB taxonomy): Bacteria > Bacillota > Clostridia > Oscillospirales > Oscillospiraceae > Vescimonas. Next base: position 4,945 of record URKW01000033.1, read on the forward strand.
ATCACCTACTTCGTGTTCACGCTGGCAGGTGCGGAGATGTGGCAGCGTGCCTTTGCCGCCAAGAGCCAGAAGGCCGCCAAAGAGGGACTGTTTCTGGGCACCTTCGTTTACGGCCTGACCATCCCGCTGGTGTGGTTTATGGGCGTGGTGGCCCACCAGCTGGTCAGTGCGGACAAGATCGCCCAGTATGGCTCCACCGACGCGGTGGTGCCTGCCCTGGCCATTGAGATCCTGCCGGTGGGCCTGACGGGCCTTGCGCTGGCGGGCATCCTGTCGGTCATCATGTCCACAGCGGACAGCTATCTCATCGTCTCCGTGCAGACCTGCGTCCACGATATTTATAAGGTGTTCAAGCCTGATATTTCGGAAAAGAAGGAGCTGCGGCTGACCCGTGTGTTTGCCTTTATCCTGCCGCTGGGCGCACTGGTGATTGCCCTGTACATCAAGAACGCCTACAGCATTCTCATGTTCGCCTGGAGCTTCTACGCGGCAGCGGCCGGACTGCCCGCCTTTGCCGCCCTGTACTGGAAGAAGGCCACCAAGGCTGGCATTATCTCCGGCATGGCGGCGGGCTTCGTGGTCTGCGTGGGCTGGAAGCTTATCGGCACCCCCTTCGGACTTGGCCCCACGGTACCCGGTGCTATCGCCTGCGCCGCCGCGCTGGTGATCGTCAGCCTTGCCACGTATAAAAAGACGCCCTCTACCTTCCTGGATCCCTATCACAGCGAAAAGGCCGGTGCGTAAGGCGGCGAGTCAGGCCCTCTGCTTGACGCGGCAGTCGATACGAACACGGTATGATCTTCCAATATTTTTGCCGTTTTCAGCTCAAAGCCACATCCAGCACCATCATGACGCTGAATCCAACGGCAAAGAAGACCGTGCCCAGATTGGAGTGCCGCCCCTGTGACATTTCCGGTATCAGCTCCTCCACCACCACATAGAGCATGGCACCGGCGGCAAAGCTCAGAAGATACGGCAGCGCCGGTATCACAAGCTGTGCGGCAAGAATTGTAAGTACTGCGCCGATGGGCTCTACAACGCCGGAAAACACTCCGCCAAGGAACGCCCTGCCCTTGCTCTCCCCCTCCGCTCTGAGCGGCAGGGAGATGATTGCTCCCTCCGGGAAATTCTGAATGGCGATACCAAGGGACAAGGCAAGTGCGCTTGCCGCCGTGATCTGGGGGTTATCCGAAAGAAAACCCGCATATATCACGCCCACCGCCATCCCCTCCGGGATGTTATGCAACGTAACAGCCAGCACCATCATGACGGTACGGCTCAAATTGCTCTTCGGGCCTTCCGCCTGTTCACTTCCCACATGGAGGTGCGGGATCAGGTGGTCAAGTGCCAGCAAAAACAGTATACCGCACCAGAAGCCTGCAAAAGCCGGAAGGAACGACAGCTTTCCCAAATGCGCCGACTGATCGATGGCCGGGATCAGCAGGCTCCATATGGAAGCGGCCACCATCACACCGGCGGCAAAGCCCGCCAGGGAGCGCTGCACCAGATCGCCAAGCGTCTTTTTCATGAAGAATACGCAGGCCGCGCCTGCTGTTGTTCCGAGAAACGGAATCAGCAGCCCGACAAAAACCTCCATTTCGTTCACCGTCCTTTGTCTCGCAGCGCCACCGCGTCCGCTTGCCCAAGAAAAAACTTCTCTGCATACCGGCAGAACTCCTCCGGATGGACAATGACCAATTCCGCGTGTGCCATCTTCGGGATGCCGTGGATGCGTATCTGCGGAAAATACCGCTTGATGAAGCGGATGTTGCTCCGGCGCTCCTTCTTCTCGTCGTCGCCGTACCAGTAGGTGAGCTTTTTGCTGCTCCCGGCAGGCGTCACCGGCAGCGCGTAATTGTTGCCGGACCAGAACACATTGCGGATCGTCCGGTCAGAGTAGGTCTTGAGGTAGCGCTCTATCTCGTCGTACTCTTTGACCGCGTCATGGCCCGGAAGGGTAAAACGCTCCGGCGGAAATGCCGTCTCCAGCACCTTGCGGTTGTTGGCCACAAGCTTGAAGGACAGCACATCCAGCGCCAAGCGCAGCTTTCGTACCAGATACGGAAGCTGATAGGGCGTGATCCCACCGTCGATGATGGCATGGCTGACCGGAATTTCCCCCAGCGCCAGTAAGCGGGTCAGACACGCGCCGCCCAGCGAACAGCCGTAGGCCGCGTCCAGATGGACAACACCATGGTTTTTCAAGTAGGCTGTCACCTCGTCCACGGTCTGCTCCACGGAGGTGAAGTCCCCCGGATACTCCGGCTGATGGCCGTCATAGATCACCTGAAAAACGTGCCACTTCCGGGAAAGCAGCGCAACGGTCTCCGAAAATGCCCATACAGGCTCTGCTGTACAGGGAAAGAACAGCAATGTCCTCTCATGCTCCTGTCCGTGTTCCCATATCTGCATGTTCTTCACCTTTCCTTTCATATATTCGGCATAAAAACATATGGTGTATTGTAGTTAGTCTGCGCTAACTATTATGCTTTTCAAAAGCCGCCAGCGGCAGCTTTCAAATTTCTCGATCTTCTCAGGCATAACGAACTGCGGCTTCCAATATAGCAGCAGTTATTAAGCTTTTGCCTTTATAAGTATAGCACAGAACTTTCCGAAGTCAAAGAGTGATTTTCGCCGCCTAAGCCGCTGATAAGTTCAAATTCAAAGCCAGCCATTTTCTCTCTGAAATCTCTCATACGAAAAGGACTGACACGCGAAACGTGTCAGTCCTTTTCGTATATACAGCGGTATTTTACTCCGCCGTTTCGCCCCAGAATGCACAGATGCAGTTGGCGGCGTCGAACTCCTTGGTTCCCATACCGTAGCCGATGGCCTGCGTCGTGATAACGGGCATTCCGCCGAACCGGGAGACAAAGCGCTTCAGCAGCGCCGCACCGGTAGGCGTACACAGCTCCGTTTTGATATCGCCGCTGTACGCGGGGATACCTTGCAGCAGATAGGCCGTGGCGGGGGTGGGCACCGGCAGAATGCCGTGGGCGCAGCGCACCTGTCCGCTGCCCATGCAAACCGGCGAGGCCACAATTTGCTCCGGCGCCAGCTTATGGAGCAGCAAACACACCGCCGAAACATCCGCCAGCGCGTCCATGGTGCCCACCTCGTGGAAGTGGATCTCCGTGACGGGTACGCCGTGGGCATGGCTCTCCGCCTCCGCGATCATGCCGTAGACCGCCAGCACGTCCTCCTTCACCGTCTCCGGCAGGTTCAGGTGATCCCGCACGATATGCTCAATCCCGTGCAGGCCGGTGTGATGATGGTGGTGCTCCCCGTGGTCATGGTCATGGTGGTGCTCGTGGTCATGGTGGTGGTCATGCATGGCTTCAGATTCCTCCACGCCGTTCACCTTCACCGACATATGGGTGCCGCGGATGCCGCAGCGCGTCACCGTCTCGTAACCGTAGACCACGTTGGGGATGCCGATGGTGTTCAGCTCCGCTATCGCCCCGGCCTTATCCGGCATCAGCTCCAGCAGCGCCGCCGTCAGCATATCGCCCGCCGCGCCCACGCCGCAGTTCAGATACAAAGTTTTCATCGTAATTCCTCCATAGGAGAGATAGCGCTTCGGGCGGAGTTTCCTCCGCCCGAAAAAAAGCTTTAGTTGTAGCGCACGCCGTACTCCAGACGGTCGCCCAGAATGCCCTTGACCACGTCGGCATTTCCGGGAGGGCAGCCAACGACCCAGCGGAAGCCCTTGGCGTCCGCCAGCTTCTTGCAGCAGATACCGATGCAGACGGTGTTGTCGGCATTGGCGTCGGCAGGCAGCATGTCCTCGGTGCAGGGGCCGACGCAGACGTTCATGTTCTCCAGATAGGGGAACAGGTTCTGGGCCTTCATGTCCATCAGGGCGCTGATGACGGTGTTGTGGCAGCCGGTGCAGGCGTCCTTGCTGAAAATCAGGTTGAAGCTCTGGGGGATACCCTCGATCTCCACCTCGCAGGAGCGCTTGAAGCGGCTGGCGACGTTCTCCACCTTCTCGCCGATGACTTCGATCTTAGAAAGATCCATCTCACCGAAGCCGCGCTTGTAGGCGGCGTTGGTGATCATGACCTCTTTGGGCTCATAGCCCATGATCTTGCTGGTAACAGCCTCGCAGGCTACCAGATCCTTGGAGCCGACGATCAGATTCATCTTCTTGGTCTCGCCGAAGATGGGGCCCAGACCCTGCTGGCCATAGGTACCGTCGATGATCTCCAGACAGGGCTTCAGGTGCAGGCACCAGTCCACGACGCCTTCGATCAGGCCCTTCTTGTGGAAGTCCTTCTTCTGGGTGTCGATCAGCAGGCCCTTCAGGTTCTTCATGCCCAGGGTGACCTCGGTCTGGTCGTGGGTCTTCATGACGGGGACGGTGATGATGGCGTCGCAGTCACGCACCAGCTCCCAGGTGTTGATTTTGTTGAACACCACGCCGTTCTCGATATCCACGGTGCAGCGGGCGTTCTCCTTCTGCTTCAGGTCGATGACAGGGATACCCTTGTCGCGCAGCTCCTGATAGCCGCACTTGGCGATAGTCAGTTCGGTGTCGGCGCCGGCGGCGGAGGACTCGGCGATGACAGGCTCGCCGCCCACGGCCTTGACGGCCTCATAGATGGCCAGACAGACCTCCCAGCGGGTGACGCCGCCGGACAGGCGCTCGGTGGGGCAGGCCACCAGATTAGGCTTGATGATGACCTTGTAGCCGGGCTTGATGATATCCTCCAGACCGCCCAGATCGGCGATGACCTGATCGACGACAGTCTTGATGGAGGCGTAATCCTCACCATGGGTCTTGCGAATGGAAACAGTAGACATTGCGCTTTCTCCCTTCTGTATCACGATAACTTCTTTATTACTCTTGTCGGAAAAAAATAGGATAGTGATAGGATTAGGTTTACTCTAAATCAGTCCTTGTAGTAGTCGCACAGGTACTCGGCCACGCCGTAGGTGCGGATGTCATACTCGCAGTTGGCCTGAATCTCGAACTCCTGAGGCGCGGCAAACTTCACCCAATCGGCGTCCACAGGGCGCTTGACCTCCACTTCACCGGCGATGAGGGTGACGATCTCGCGGTCGCCCACGCCGAAGGTGTAAGTACCGGCGGTGATGATGCCCAGGGTGTGCTTCTCGCCGTCGGCGGTGAAGAAGGTGCGGCTGGTGACCTTGCCGTCCCAATAGACGTTGGCCTTGGTCATGACTTCCAGATTGCTCAGCTTTTCAGATACCATGATGTGTCTCCTTATAGTATAGTATAGAATAGATGTTACTTGTTGGCAAGCGCTGCCTTGATGATGTAGTACACGAACAGGCCCCAGTTCAGGCCAAGACAAACGATCAACCACAGAATCCACATAAATATAGCCTCCTTACTTTCTCTCGCGGGATCAAAGCAGACCCTCGGGCATTTCGGGGAACTCCTCGCCGTCGTAGTAGTTGGCGACGATCTTCTTGTTATACCAGCGGCTCAGGAAAATGCTGGCAATGAACACCACGATCCACTGATACAGGATGGTACCGGTGGTGACGCCGGTGAAGGTCATGGCCCAGGGGGTATCGCTCCAGCCGATGGAGGAGACCATCCAGACCACCAGCACGGCCAGCACCAGCAGCGGCGCAACATAGGGGGCCAGAATATCGAAGGTCTTGCTGATCTTGATATCGGAAACGGGGTTGAGGAACTTGGTACGCATCTTCTTGGCGCCGAACTTCATGGCGGCGATGCCCAGGAACAGGGAGCCCCACATCAGGCCGAAGCCCCAGACGTTATCCTGGTTGTTCAGGATGTCGGGATTGATGGCGGAGGGCAGACCCACGATGGCCAGGAACAGGACAACGATCAGGGAGCCCTTCTTACGGGACATGCCGCAGTCGATCAGGATGTTGACGCCGCACATGGCCATCAGCGTGGCGGAGGTGAAGGCGGCGAAGCTCAAGCACAGGAAGAAGGCGCAGCCCACAAAGCGGCCGCCGGCCATGCTCTCGAACATCTCGGTCAGGGCCATGAAGGTCAGGCCGTTGTTGCCGGAGGCGCAGATCTCCTTGGCGGCCTCGGGGGTGAGGGCGTTGGCGAAGATGATGGGCAGCACGCAGACGGTGCCCATCATGGCAACGGTCATGTCGCCGAAGGCCTGAACGTGAGAGTTCAGCGTGATATCGCCGTCTTTGTGGGAGACCATGGCGGCGGTAATCATCATCATGGTGCCGGGCCCGATGGACCAGGCCACCTGGGTCAGAGCTTCCTTCCAGATGTTGATGTCGACCAGGCTCTTGGGATCCAGGGTGAAGGTGTACTTCAGGCCCTCGTAGGCACCCTTGCGGGTCAGGGCATAGACCACCAGGCCGATCAGCAGACCGAACAGGCAGGGCATCAGAATGGAGGACACCTTTTCCAGCGCCTCCTGCTTGGCGATGCCGAAGTAGACCAGGATCAGCGCCACGGCCCACACGGCGATGGTAGCCGGGTTGGCCGTTGTGACGGTGGTGAACAGGGATTCCTTATCCACGCCGAAGTAGCCGCCCGTCAGGGACATACCGGCATATCGGAGGCACCAGGCCAGGACCACCAGATAGTACGCCAGCATCAGCAGATAGGCCAGCGTGGCGAACATGCCCAGGCAGGTATATTTCTTGCCGCAGATGTCGTGGAACGCGCCGGGTGCGGAGTGACGGGTCGCGCGGCCCATGAAGTTTTCTACATACAAAAGGGGAAGTGCCGTCAGGAACACGCAGACCGTTATAACGATGATGAAGGCCGCGCCGCCGGTGTTGGCCACCAAACGCGGGAAGCGCCACAGGTTGCCGGTGCCCACGCTGCCGCCGATCAGCACGCAGATCAGCGCGAAGCGGGATGAGTAACCAGATTTCTTCGTTTCCATGTTTTCTCCTTTCCGTTTTTCTCTCTTTTTTAATTCTCTCGTTTACGCTTTCTTGTGATAAATAACGCCTTCTTGTGATAAATATGCGCTAACGCTTTCTTGTGATAAATGCGAAAATCGCTCAGTGGATGGAGTTGGCCTTCTTCACGGCGGCGTCCACGGAGGTCATCAGCGCGCCGGTGAAGCGCTCCTGATGCAGCACCTGCAGGGCCTCGATGGTGACACCGGCGGGAGAGGTCATGTCGTCCACCTTCAGTGCGGGATGGGCACCGGTGGCGTCCAGTACCTGGGCCACGCCCAGCATGTTCTTGATGACCATGGCGCGGGACTCTGCACGGGAGAAACCGGCGTACACACCAGCGTCGATCAGGGCCTCGACGGTCTTGTAGAACCAGATGGGGCCGGTGCAGCAGAAGGCGGTGAAGGTCTCGAACATGTTCTCGGTGACGTACATGGTCTGACCCAGCGCGTTCAGCACAGTGGTAATGATAACCTTGTCGTCGTCATTGACGTTGGGGTTGATGCAGGCGGCGGAGTAGCCGTTGCCGGACTGGATCAGGGTGTTGGGCATAACACGCAGGATCTTCTTGTCCGCGCCCAGCTGCTCCTCCAGCGTGGCCAGCGCCACACCGCAGGCGATGGAGATCACGATGGCCTCCTTGCTCAGATGGGGCTTGAGGGACTTGGTGACATTGGGGATCTGGTTGGGGTTGACGGCCAGGATCACCACATCGGCAGTGGAAGCCTCGGCGGGATCGGTGGTGGTCAGCACGCCGTGGGTCTTTTCCAGATACTCACGGCGGGCGGGCAGCAGCTCGCTGACGGTGATCTGCTTGGGCTCCGCCACCTTGCCGCGGATCAGACCGCCCATAATGCCTTCGCCCATGGGGCCGCCGCCGAAAAATACGATCTTCTTCATTTGAATGTCCTCCTCAGTCATATTTTGTGTGCCCTCCCGCATCGGCTCTCCCCTCCGGTGCAGGAGGAAAAGGTTACTTCATATCGGGATATGCATTGCGGATATAGGCGTCAATGCGGCGGACGGCCTCCTTCAGGTTGTCGTCAGAATTGGCAAACACCAGCCGGAGGTAGCCCTCACCCATAGCGCCGAAGGCGGTGCCCGGTACGCAGATGACTCGTGCACCCTTGATCAACTCCTCGGCAAACTCCTGAGAGGTCTTTCCAAAGGCCTTGATATTCACAAAGGCATAGAAGCTGCCCTTGGGCTTGGCACAGGTGAAACCAGGAATAGCGTTGATGCCGTCCACCAGAATGTCACGGCGGCGGGTGTAATCCGCCAGCATGGACTTGACGCACTCGGTGCTCTTCAGCGCCTCGGCGCAGGCCACCTGAGAGAAGCTGGACACACAGGACACCAGCCCCTCCTGCAAGGTAGCAAACTTCGGCACATAGGCCGCATCCGGCACCACCAGATAGCCCACGCGCCAGCCGGTCATGGCGTAGGTCTTGGAAAAGCTGTTCAGCACGATCACATGGTCACGGACATCGTCCACCTGTGCCATGGAGAATGCCTCTACACCGTCATATACGATGGCATCATAGGGCTCGTCGGAGAACACCCACAGGTCGTGCTTCTTCACCACCTCGGCGATGGCCAGCACGTCCTCCTTGCTCATCACCGCACCGGTGGGGTTGCAGGGGGAGTTCAGGATGATAGCGCGGGTCTTGGGGGTGATGCACTTCTCCACGTCGGCGGCGGTCATGTTGAAGCCGTTCTCCTCGCGGGCGGGCACAGGCACCGCCTTGGCACCGGCGATCATGGCCTGACCGTAGTAGTTGGCGAAGCAGGGGTCGGGGACAAGGATCTCGTCGCCCCGGTTCAGCAGCGCCAGCAGGCACAGGGTCAGACCCTCCAGCGCGCCCACGGTCACCACTACGTTGTCGGCCTTGTAGCCGTCCCAGTAGGACTGGTAGCGGTCAGCCACCGCCTGACGCAGCACGGGCAGACCGGCGTTGGGTGCGTAGTGGGTGTAGTTCTCGTCCAGCGCCTTCTTGGCGGCCTCCTTGATGTAGGCCGGGGTCTCGAAGTTAGGCTCACCCAGGGTCAGGGCGATGACGTCGTCGTAGCCCGCCGCCAGATCGAACATCTTGCGGATGCCGGAAGCGGGGTACTGCTTGGCAAGCTCAGAAATACGCAGTTCCATGGTTTACTCCTTCTTCTCGCCGTGGCCGACGCCTGCGATGGCGGCGGCGTATTTTTTCTTCTGTTCCAGAGAGGACAGCTTGGAATACATGACCTTCTGAGCCTGAGGAGAGCCAGCGCCGTGCATGGACTCCACCAGAGCGGTGCCGCCGGTCATGTTCTCGATGAGACGACCTACACGCATGCGATCCTCGGTGGGGATGCAGTCCACACCACGGAGGTACTTGTCCACATAGTGGCCGATCTCGGGGTTCTTCAGGTCGGACTCGGAGGGCATGGTGGCGATGATGCCGCCGCCGATATCCTGAGCCAGACGGTCGATCTCATAGATCAGCTGGGTGACGTTGTGCTTGCCCACGTTGGCCAGCAGCGGATCGACGAAGTACGCGCCGGAGGCGGTGCACTTACCCTCGCAGGAGCAGGCCAGGGAGCAGGCAAACAGCGTCTCCTCCTTGTGGATCATCTCGTTAAGCTTTTCTTTGATGTGACTGGCCTTGCCGTAGCCGCTGTAGTCGGCCATCAGGGCCGCCGCGCCGATGACCACATCGGACACGCCGCTCTTGCAGCCGCCGTAGTTGGCCCGGTGATAGCAGGCAAAGCGCTCCACCAGCAGGCCGGAAAAGGCGGTCTCGCCGCACATGAACACGCGATCCCAGGGGACAAACACGTTCTCCAGCACCGTCAGGCACTCGCCGCCCACGATACCGTACTGGGCGTTGCCCTGATCCACGTCGCCCTCGCACTTGCGGTCGTCGTTGGTCTGGCGGCCGAAGATGTGCAGCACGCCCTCGGCGTCCACGGGAATGGCACAGCAGACAGCGTAGTCAGCCTCGTCCTCCTTCATGCCCATGGTGGGCATGATGAGCATTTCATGGCTGTTGACCATGCCGGTCATGTGGGCCTTGGCGCCCCGGATGACGATACCGTCGTCCCGCTTTTCCACCACATGGACGAACAGGTCGGGATCCTTCTGCTGGCCGGGCCGCAGACTGCGGTCGCCCTTCACGTCGGTCATAGCGCCGGCGATCATCAGGTCGTTCTCCTGCACATACTCCAGATACTTCTTGAACCGCTCATGGTAGTTAGTGCCCATGGCCTGATCGATCTCGTAGGTGACGGAGTAGGTGGCGTTCATGGCGTCGAAGCCCACGCAGCGCTGATAGCAGGTGCCAGTCTTCTGGGAGATCATGCGCAGCATCTTCACCTTCTTCACCAGATCGTCGGTGGACTGGTGGATGTGGGTGAAGCGGTTGATCTTCTTGCCGGTCAGGTGGGAGGTGGCGGTCATCAGCTCCTCGTACTCCTTCATGCCCGCCAGGGCATAGGTCATGGCGGCGGAGTTGACGTGACCACGGATGAAGGGATGGTCGATGAGTGTCTTGGGATCCAGCAGCTCGCCCTTCAGATAGACCTTGATCTTCCGGTCGCGGAGGCTGTCTTTATATTCCTTGGCAGTTTTCATGGCGTTTCTCCTTACTTCACCCAGTCGTTGCGGATGCGCTGCCAGGTGGCGTCACGCTCGGCAATGATGCGGGCAAGGTCGTGGTCGTCCAGATTGGTGAAGCGGCTCTGCTTCTTCAGGTACTCCTCCACGGAGGAGAACTCCTTGGGGTCACGGTTGACGGTGAACTTACCGTTCTCGAACTCCGCCAGATACCACAATCCGCAGTCCACAGCCTCCTTGCCGATATCCACGGTCACGTCGGAGGCGGTGCCCCAGCCGGTGGGACAGGGAGCCATCACATGGATGTATGAGGTACCGTCGGTGTTCATGGCCTTCTCCACCTTGGCCAGATAGTCCTCAGGATAGCCCAGAGAGGCGGTGGCGGCGTAGGGGATGCCGTGAGCGGCCACGATCTCGAACATGCGCTTCTTGCTGCTCTGGCTGCCGTGGATGCGGCTGCCAGAGGGGGTGTTGGTGGTCTTCATGCCATAGGGGGTCAGGCCGGACTTCTGCACGCCGGTGTTCATGTAGGCTTCGTTGTCGTAGCAGATGAAGATGGCCTTGTCATTGCGGTCGATCATGCCGGACAGAGCCTGCAGGCCGATATCGGCGGTGCCGCCGTCACCGGCGAAGCCTACCACATGGTAGTCCTCAAGACCCTGCGCCTTGGCGCCGGCCAGAATACCACTCATGACGGCGGCAGTACCGGCGAAGGGAGGGATCATGCCGTTGGTGAACAGGGACATGTGGGGATAGATGAATGCCACAGTGGACATGCAGTTGGGGGGGATCACCGCGATGGCGCGGTCGCCCAGCACCTTCAGGGCCAGACGGATGGCCAGCGCCGCGCCGCAGCCGCCGCAGGCCTTATGACCGTAGAAATATTCCTTATTGGTGATCGTTTTTGCGTTAAGCGCCACAAATATCCCTCCTCAGATTCACAAAGTTGGCTTCGCCAACCTTGGCGCTGCCGTTCAGCAGTTCAGTGTAGATGCCCTCAATGTCGGCCTTGGAGATGCTGCGGCCGCCCAGACCGCCCACATAGTTGGCGGTGGGAACGTCCACGGCGGCGCTCTTCAGCGCGGAACATACGTCGGTGTAGACAACGCCCTCGAAGCCGAAGCTGATGTCCTTTTCCAGCACGCCCACGAACTTGGCGTTCTTCACGATCTCGGCCACTTCCTTGCTGGGGAATGGACGCATGCAGCGGATCTTCAGCAGGCCCACCTTCTTGCCCTGCTCACGCAGGGCGTCCACCACGCAGCGGGTGGTACCGGCCACGCTGCCCAGGGTGATGAGGATGGCCTCGGCGTCGTCGCAGCGATAGGCCTCCACCATGCCGCCGTAGCTACGGCCGAAGAGCCTGCCGAACTGGGCGTCGGCTTCGTTGACCTTCTCGGCAGCCTTCAGGGTGGCCAGATGCTGCTGATAGCGGAACTCCGTGTTGTACGGAGGGCCAGCGGTGATGCAGGTGCCGCGAGGAGCGTCCAGATCCAGACGGTTTTCAAACTTCTGATAGGGGATGTAGGCGTCCACCTTGCCCTGTTCGGCAAGGCTCACCAGTTCGTAGGTGTGGGTCAGCACGAAGCCGTCCAGGTTCACCATGACGGGCAGCATGACTTCCGGGTCCTCGGCAATCTTATAGGCCTGCAGGATGGTGTCGTAGGCCTCCTGGGCGTTCTCGGCATACAGCTGCACCCAGCCGGACTCCAACTCGGCCAGAGAGTCGCGCTGGTCGCCGTAGATGTTCCAGGGGGTGGCGATGGAACGGTTGGCGTTCATCATCACGATGGGGAAACGGGAGCCGCTGGCATAGTGGAGGCCCTCCACCATGTACAGCAGGCCCTGGCTGGAGGTAGCGGTAAAGGCACGAGCACCCATGGCGCTGGCACCAAGGCAGGCGGACATGGCACTGTGCTCAGACTCCACATACAGGTATTCGCTCTCCAGAGAGCCGTCCTCCACGAAGTCGGACAGGCGCTCCACCACAATGGTCTGCGGGGTGATGGGGTAAGCGGCGATCACATGGGGCTTTGCCTGACGCACGGCCAGTGCCACAGCCTCGTCGCCGGAAACAAACAGCTCTCCGCTCATACTTCAGCCTCCTTGATCATGGTGATAGCGCCCAGCTTGCAGGCGCGGTTGCATACGCCGCAGCCCTTGCAGTAGTCATAGTCGATCTCCAGAGCGGCGCCGGACTTGTCGATAGCGCCGTCGGGACAGACCAGAAAGCAGCGCAGACACTTGACGCATTTCTCGGTGTCGATAACGGGACGGAAGGTACGCATACCGGAGCTGATGTCGTGCAGCTGTCCGGTGGGGAAGGACGGGCCCAGAGGCAGCTCCTTCACAACGTAGGTCAAATCAGCCAGAGGTCTTTCCATTTACAGCGCCTCCTTTACGATCTCGTAGGTCTTGTTCAGCAGCTTCTTGTTTTTCTCCCGCAGCTTGGGAGCCAGCTGGTCGTCAATGGCGGCCTCCACGGCGGACACGCTGGTGATGCCGGTAGCGGCGATCAGCGCACCCAGCAGGGGCACGTTGGTGATGGGACGGCCCAGGATCTCCAGGGCCAGACCCGTGGCGTCCACGGTGACCACCTGCACGTCGTCAATGGCAAACTGGGACTTGTCCTTGGTGGTGTTGATGATGACGGTGGCGCCGGGCTTCAGGCCTTTCTTGACGGGATCGCCGAACAAGGTGTCATCCAGCACCACGGCGCAGTCGCAGGAAACCACCTCGCTACGGTCGGTGATGGCCTTGTCGTCGATGCGGGTAAAGGCGAACACCGGTGCGCCGCGGCGCTCCGGGCCGAAGGAGGGAAACGCCAGAGCGTATTTCCCCTCGAAAAGCGATACGGCACAGCCCAGCAGTCGTGCCGCGGTGAACGCGCCCAGACCGCCGCGTCCGTGCCAGCGAATTTCTGTCATGTGTATACCTCCTCATTTTTTGATTGTCTTGTTCTGTTCTATTTGCCGCCCTTTCGGGCAATGTCACATATGAAATTCTCCTGCGTTGCAGATGCTCCAGACCCGGAGCAGACTGAAAGTCGCTAAAATTGGTACAATTTGGTACAGGTAGAGATGAGTAAGCTTTCCAAAAATCATGGTTCGCTGAGTAAAAAAGGATATTGTAATGTAGGAGAACCTGCTCTCGGGTCGTGGAGTGTACCTGCAATGTAAGAAGAGAAGGAAGAAAGCGTTGTTACTTGGCAGCCTTGGCGGCCTTGATGGACTCGATCAGCTCGGGAACGACCTTAAACAGATCGCCGGTGATGCCGTAATCGGCAACCTCGAAGATGGGAGCGGTCTCGTTCTTGTTGACGGCGATGATGCACTCGGAATCCTGCATACCAGCCTTGTGCTGGATAGCGCCGGAGATACCCAGCGCAACATAGACCTTGGGATGGACGGTCTTGCCGGTCTGGCCGACCTGATGGTCAGCGCTGATCCAGCCGGCGTCCACGCAGGCACGGGAGGAACCCACAACGCCGCCCAGGACCTCAGCCAGCTCCTCGGCCAGCTTGATGCCCTTCTCAACGTCCTTGGAGATACCACGGCCAACGGACACGATGAAGTCAGCGCCGATCAGGTCAACCAGCTTCTTGGCGGCCTTGACAGTCTCGGTGACCTCGGTGTGGATATCGCCAGCAGCCAGCTCGAAAGCGGGATGCA
>URKW01000034.1 GCA_900548615.1 uncultured Eubacteriales bacterium
GTAGTTTTTTGACAGGCTGAAAACCGCAGTCAGCCTTTCGGCTGACTGCGGTTTTATGTATCCCTTATGGCTTACACGCGTTCAAAGCGCTGCTCCAGCTGACGCAGCAGGAAGCCGTGGTGATCGATCTGGCGCGTTAATGAGATCAACTGCGGAGTATTTAACTCGCCGGTGCGGTGCATCAGTTTTTGTCCTTGCAGCCGGTAGCGCCGGATCTGGTGGCTGTGAAACGCGATCTTCATAAGGGAATAGGTACGGGTGAAATAGTTCATAAGTCGACTCCTTACTCCGCAGTGCGGTAAAATAAACCATTTTCCTTGGTTGATGAGGGAATTCTATCACAAGCCCTTTGTCGAAAAGCGTCGCTTTCTGCAAAACACGCGTAAGAATATTTATATCCTGCAAGGATTTGCGATTTATCAATCGACAACTGATTCTTAACACGAGTGTACATTAAACTGGCGTTAAGACAACTGTTGTAAACACTTTCCTTTTTTGTCGCAATGTGGTATGATAGCCCCATATTGACGCAAGCTACAGGAGGTGGAGTGTTTGATCTGGGCTGTGGTGGCAGGCGCCAGTTTGATCGCCGGGATTATCCAGACGGTGACGGGATTTGGCTCGGTGGTGTTTCTGATGATGGTGCTGCCCTTTTACTTTGATATGATCGACGCGCCGACGCTGGCCATCGTCACCAACCAGCTGTTCTGCATGGCGCTGTGCTGGAAGTACCGGAAGTACATCCGGTGGCGGCTGGCGCTGCCGCCGACGCTGGCCTTCGGCGCGGCCAATCTGCTGACGCTGCCCTTTGTAAACGGGCTTGATCTGCATGTGCTGGCGCGGGTGTTCGCCGTATTTTTGATGGCGCTGGCGGTATACTTTCTGGTGGTGGCGCGGCGAATGTGTATCCGTGCCCCGAAGCCTGCCGCCGGTGTGGTCTGCGGTGCGCTGTGCGGCGTCAGCGCGGGCTTGTTCGCCATCGGCGGGCCGCCTATGGCGGTGTATTTCGTGGCGGCAGCGGAGGATCACGCCACGTATCTGGCCTGCATGCAGCTGCTGTTCACCATTACCGGCATGACCGGTATCATAGGGCGGCTGTGCAGCGGGCTGCTGCGGCCGGGGATATTGCCCTATGCGGCGGTGGGCAGCGTGTGCATTTTGCTGGGCGCGGTGGTGGGCGGCAAGATCGCCGGAAAGCTCAACGCCCAGGTCATGCGCACGGTGGTGTATGCCTTTGTGGGCATCTCCGGCGTGATCCTGCTGTTACAGCAGCTGTGAGAGAATACGGGAGGTAATACGATGAAAGTATTATACGCGTTGGAATCAATTCGCATGCCGTGGCTGGACACGGTGATGGCGGCCATCACCCATCTGGGCGAGGAAACGGTGTTCATGGTGGCGGCACTGTTCGTGTTCTGGTGCGTCAGCAAGCGCCATGGCTACTACCTGCTGGCTATCGGCTTTGCGGGAACGGTGCTGAATCAGTTTTTGAAGCTGCTGTTCCGCATCCCCAGACCGTGGGTGCTGGACAGTGATTTCACCATTGTGGAGAGCGCCCGGGCGCAGGCCACGGGCTACTCCTTCCCCAGCGGCCATAGCCAGAACGCCATCGGCACCTTCGGCGGCATCGCCCGGTTCACCCGGCGGAAATGGGTGCGGGCGGCGGCGATCGTGGTCGCGGTGCTGGTGCCGCTGTCCCGCATGTATCTGGGCGTTCACACGCCGCTGGATGTGGGCGTGGCCGCCGTGATCGCCGTGGCGCTGGTGTTCGCCCTGTATCCCCTAATGGAGCGCAGCGACAGCCGGCACGGCGTCATGGGTGCGGTGCTGGCGGTGATGCTGGCGCTGGCGGTGGGGTATCTGCTGTTTGTGTCGCTGTACCCCTTCCCTGCTGACGTGGACGCGGCCAATCTGGCCAGCGGCGTGGAGAACGCGTGGAAGCTGCTGGGCGCCACGGTAGGCATGCTGGTGGGCTGGTGGCTGGACGTGCGGTTCATCCACTTCGATACCCGCGCCGTGTGGTACGTGCAGCTTATCAAGCTGGTGGGCGGCCTTGCGCTGCTGCTGGGCATTCGTGCCGTACTGAAGGCGCCGCTGGCGGCGGCGCTGGGCGCCGGAGCAGGCGGCGCGGTGCGCTACGGCGTGATGGTGCTGTTCGCCGCGGCGGTGTGGCCCATGGTGTTCGCGCCGCTGTGCCGGGCGCTGGAAAAACGGATATATTGAAGGATATATTGAGTATAACGGAGTGGCTCTGCGGCGCATACTAGGGCGTGTGAACGAAGTGTAAAATTTTTCGCGGATGAAACAAATTGCACTTCAAATCCGTCTATACTTATGCTATGATGTTTTAAGGTGCGGACATTGTGCCGCCGGGAGAGATATCAACCAAAGACCTGCCCGAAAGGGCCAAAAAAAGGAAGGGATACTGGATGAAAAAGATACTTGCCGCCCTGCTGGCGGCCATGATGCTGCTGACGCTGGCTGCCTGCGGCGGAAACAGCGGAACAAAGACCGTGGACGTGCAGAAGCTGGCCGACGACCTGAAGGAAAACGTGCCCTACAGCGCAGAGATGATCGCTGACGCGGTGGAGGAGCTGAACTATAAGATGGATCCTCCTGAGGGCACTACTATGGCGGGCTATATCGCCGACGGCAACGCCTACGACATGATCGTGGTGGGCCAGTGCGCCAGCGAGGAGGACGCCAAGACCCTGTACGCCAACGTGCAGACCTATGTGAGCGACCTGAAAACCGAGGCCGGACGCTACAGCCCGGAGGAAGTGGCCCGTCTGGACGGCGCGCTGCTGCGCCAGACCGGCACGCTGGTGGTGCTGTGCGTCAGCGATGACACCGCCGCCGCCACCGCCATTGTGGAGGGCTATCTGAAATGAGCCGGTACAGAGGACACCGCCGGGGCGTGTCTCCCCTGATGCTGCTGATCGCGCTGGTGGTGGCCATCGCCGCCGTGGTGCTGATCGTCATCAATCTGGGCAAGGACAAGAAGCCCGCCAATGACGACGCGGATACGCCGCCCATTACAGCCGGAAACGACGCCCAGCCCGGCAATACCGACGATCCCAACACCGCCGACGGCAACAACACGTCGGACGACGTTACCCCCACATACCAGAAGATCGAGCTGAAGGGCGAAGAGCAGCAGTATGACGCCGTGTACCGGGTGGGCGATGCCGGATACGAGATGTACACCTACGTGGACAGCACCGCCAAAAAGTACGCCGACAACGTGAACGCCGTGGCCGACGCGCTGGCGGGCAAGGCCACCGTGTATATGCTGCCTATCCCCCTCAGCTCCGGCATCAGCCTGCCGGACGAGCTGTACGGCAAGGATATCTTCGCCGACCAGAAGGACGCCGAGCAGAAGATCATCGGCTATATGAACGGCAACGTGAAGTCCGTGGCGCTGTATGACGCGCTGATGGCACACCGCACCGAGTATGTCTACTTCCGCACCGACCACCACTGGACGGCCACCGGCGCATACTACGCCTACGAGCAGTTCTGCAAGGCCAAGGGCATTACTCCCACGCCCCTCAGCAGCTACACCGTGGACGAGTATGACGGCTTCCTGGGCACCTTCTACCGGGATTCCAACCAGAACGCCGAAATGGCCGCCAATCCCGACAAGGTGGTGGCCTATCATCCCCTGAGCACCGAGGCCACGCTGGACTATGTGGACAACAACGGCCAGACCCTGCGGGGCAAGATCATCTATGACGAGTCCGACGCGCCGGCCAGCCTGAAGTACGGCACGTTCATCACCGGCGACAACTCCTATTCCGTCATCAACAACCCCGACGTGACCGACGGTTCCAGCTGCGTGGTGGTGAAGGAGTCCTTCGGCAACGCTTTTGTGCCGTTCCTGACGGATCACTACCAGACCATCCACGTCATCGACTACCGGTACTGGAAGGGCAGTCTCAGCCAGTTTGTCACGGAGAATAACGTGCAGGACGTGCTGTTTGTCAACAACCTGTCCGCCATCCGCTCCACCGCGCTGGTGGGGTATCTGCACGGGATCGTGTGAGGTAAGCTGGCACGAAATCTTCAATTTCGTTGCCAATTGGATTGCGGCGTCCGCGCCGCGAACTCTGCGAGACGTATATACCCCGGTGGGACAGAGCGCTGCTCTGTCCCACTTTCCGGCAAAAACGCCGTAAACGACCTGTAAATTTTCCAAAGGAGAACGACCCTATGGTATTCAGCAGCACTGTTTTTCTGTTGATCTTCCTGCCTGTGGTGGCGGGGATCTATTTCCTGTGTCCCCGCAAGGCACGCAATACCGTGCTGCTGCTGTTCAGCCTTGTGTTCTACGGCTGGGGCGAGCCCAAGTATATCCTCATCATGCTGTTCTCCACGGTGTTTGACTACACCAACGCCCGGCTGATCGGCCATTTTCAGGATGCGGGACGGGACAAGGCCGCCAAAACCGTGCTGATCGTGGACCTGGTGGGAAATTTGGGCATTCTGGGCTTCTTCAAGTACACGGATTTCGCCATCGACAACCTGAACAGCCTTCTGAACGCGGGCATTCCCGCGTTGGGGCTGGCTCTGCCCATCGGCATCAGCTTCTATACGTTCCAGACCATGTCCTACACCATCGACGTGTACCGGGGCATCGTCAAGCCCCAGAGGAACATCCTCAACGTGGGCGCGTATGTGACGCTGTTCCCCCAGCTGATCGCCGGGCCTATCGTCCAGTACAAGACGGTGGAGCACGAGCTGATGTACCGCCGGGAGAGCGTGTTCGAGGCCAGCCGGGGCATGCAGCGCTTTGTGGTGGGCCTTGCCAAAAAGGTGCTGATCGCCAATCAGGTGGGCGCTCTCTGGGAGCAGATCAGCGCCATGTCCGCCCCCACCGCTGTGACGGCGTGGCTGGGCGCCATTGCCTTTACCTTCCAAATTTACTTCGATTTTTCCGGATATTCCGATATGGCCATCGGTCTAGGGCATCTGTTCGGTTTCCATTTTCTGGAAAATTTTGAACACCCCTATGAGTCCCGTACTGTCACCGAGTTCTGGCGGCGGTGGCACATCAGTCTGGGCACGTGGTTCCGGGAGTACGTGTATATCCCGCTGGGCGGCAACCGTCACGGCAAGGCACGGCAGATTTTGAACCTTGCCATTGTCTGGTTCCTGACGGGCCTGTGGCACGGGGCCAGCTGGAATTTCGTGCTGTGGGGCCTCTACTACGCGGTGCTGCTGATTCTGGAGAAGCTGTTTCTGCTGCGGTGGCTGGACAAGGCTCCCAAATGGGTGGGCCATGTGTACACCATTTTTGCCTTCGTCATGGGCTGGGTGCTGTTCGCCATCACCGATTTCGCCCAACTGGGACAGTATGTGTCCGCCATGTTCACCGCCACGTTTGTGGACGGCACGGCGCTGTATCTGCTGCGCTCCAATGTAGTGCTGCTGATCGCTGCGACCATCGGCTGCACCACCGGCCCGCTGCGGCTGTGGAACCGGGTGGAGGACAAGCTGTCCGACACCGCCGCCGTCACGCTGCGCACCATGGGCGTGGTGCTGTTGCTGCTGCTGTCCATCGCGTTTCTGGTGGGTGACAGCTATAACCCGTTTTTGTATTTCCGCTTCTGATGACCGGATGAGGAAGGAGGTCATTTTCCCATGAACGATTCCCAAAAGGGCGGCGCACGCCTGATGAAAAGTGAGCATAAGCGCCGGGAGCTGGCCCCGCTGCTGGCCATCTTCGGCATACTGGTGGGGCTGGCGCTGGCATCGCTGCTGACGCCGGAGCGGGAGTTCTCCCCCAACGAGAACCGGTATTTGCAGCTGAAGCCGTCGCTGACGTGGACGACGCTGATGGACGGTACCTTCACCCAGAAGGCGGAGGACTACGTGGCCGACCAGATCGCGCTGCGTGACAGGTGGATGGAGGCGTCGTCGCTGGTGCAGCGCGCGGCGCTGCGGCTGGAGATCAACGACACGTGGCTGGGTCGGGATGGCCGGTACTTCGCCAAGGTGACGCCCGACACCTTTGATTCCGCCCAGTACGAGAAAAATCTGGCGCAGGTGAAGGACTTTTTCGACGCCAATCCGGACAAGGATTGCCGCATGATGATGGTGCCCACCCCCGCCTATATGCTGCGGGACGACCTGCCGGCCAACGCGCCGCTGTTCGACGCGGAGGGGTGCTTCGATACGCTGCTGAACACCATGGGCGGGCAGGTCATCGACCTGCGCACGGCGCTGCTGCCGGACGCGGCGAACATGTACTACCGCACTGACCATCACTGGACGACGCAGGGCGCGCTGACCGCCTATCAGGCATGGTGCGCCGCCACGGGGCATACCCCGCAGGACTGGCAGCTGGAAACGGCCAGCAGCTGCTTCCGGGGCACGCTGTACTCCAAGGTGCTGCTGCCGGACAGCCCCTATGACACGGTGGCCATCGCATCTGATGCAGCTGTCCGCTCCATGGACTGCGACGGCGAGGTGTCCGACAGCCTGTACAGCTTGGCGGCGCTGGAGGAGAAGGATCACTACAAGATCTTTATGGGCGGCAACTACGCCAAGGTGGTCATCGACACCGGGGCCAACACCGGCAAATCTCTGCTGGTGGTGAAGGACAGCTTTGCCAACAGCTTCCTGCCGTTTCTGGTGCGGGATTACGACACCATTACGGTGCTGGATCTGCGGTTTTACCGGGAGGGCGTGCAGCCGCTGGCGGATCAGGCCGACGATGTGCTGGTGCTGTATGAGCTGACCAACTTTGCATCGGATAAGAATTTGTATAAGCTGAATAAGACGTGAAAACCGTCCCGCAAGGGACGGTTTTTCACGTTCGCGGCGGCATGTGGTCATGCCGCCCTACGAAGTTCTATCGGTAGGCGGTTGTAGGGGCCGACGACTCTGTCGGCCCTAACGGGAATCGTATTGTCATCGTCAGGACGGACAGAGTCGTCCGCCCCTACAGAGTTCCACCGTACATTTTCATGTAGGGGGCGATGTGGGCATCGCGCCCTACGCGTCAATAAATAAGATGTCGGCATCCTTTTAGGATACCGACATCTTATCATGCCTCGCCCGTTTCACGGAAGTATTCCCGTGTCTGGGCGATGTTTTTTTCAATTTCGTCCTTCAGCTGCTGGGGAGTGTCGAACTTCTTTTCCTCCCGCAGACGGCGGCAGAACTCCAGCCGGATACGCTTGCCGTACAGGTCGCCGTCAAAGTCCAGCAGGAACGTCTCGATGGATACGCTGCCGCTGTCGCTGACGGTAGGGCGGGTGCCCACGTTGGTGACGCCGGCGTAGCTGCCGCCGTCGGGCAGGTATACGCGGGTGACGTACACGCCCCGCTCCGGCACCAGCACGTGGTCGGGCACCGTGAAATTGATGGTGGGAATGCCGATGGTGCGGCCAAACCGGAAGCCGTGGCTCACCGTCTGGCTGAGACAGTGGCGGTGGCCCAGAAATTCGGCGGCCCGCTCCACCTGTCCGCTCTCCACCAGCTGGCGGATGTAGGTAGAGCTGACGGTGATGCCTTCCAGCTCCACCTTGGGGATAATGTCGCAGCCCAGCCCCAGCTCGCGGCATTTCTGCTGCAAAAGCACGGGGTCACCGGCGTTTTTGTGGCCGAAATGGTAGTCGTGGCCCGCCACCAGATGCACCGCGCCGTACCGCTTCACCAACAGCTCCGTAATGAAGTCCTGCCACGGCATGGTCATCATTTCACGGTCAAAGGGCGCGATGATCACCTGCTGGATGCCGTACAGCCGCTCCATCAGCTCCTGCCGTTCCTGGGCGGAGTTGATGAGGGGCACGGGCTTTCCCGTGACCACCTCCTTGGGGGGACGGTCAAAGGTAAAGGCGGCGGGGGTGGCGTTCAATTGCCGGGCCACCTCCACGGTGCGGCGCAGCAGCGCCCCGTGACCCCGGTGTACGCCGTCGAAAAATCCCAATGCGATGACAGTAGGCTTCATAGTTTACGCTCCAAAAAAGTTCTTGATGGACGTCATTTGTCCGTTTTCCAACCGGCTCAGGCACAGGAAGTCGCCCTCCGTGCCGTAGACACGGTAAATGCCGCCGTCCAGCGGCGTTTTCACGGTGAAGGCGTTGCCGTTGCGGCACAGCTGCTCCACGCGGGGGTGCGTGATGTGATAGGCGGGGTGCTGGCGGAACAGGGTGTCCACCGGCCGCAGCAGAGCTTCGCCCTGTGCTTGCACCTGCTCCAGCGTGTGGCTTTCGTCCAGCGTATAGCCCGCCGCCATGGTGCGCCGCAGCGATGCCATGCAGCCGCCGCAGCCCAGCACCTGCCCGATATCGTGGCACAGGGTGCGGACGTAGGTGCCCTTGGAGCACCGGATCCGCAGCCGGTAATCGGCGGGAGACAGCTGCTCCAGCAGCTCCAATTCGTAGATGGTGACGGGGCGGGGCTTGCGCTCCACCTCCCTGCCCTGCCGTGCCAGATCGTACAGCTTCTGGCCGTTGATCTTAATGGCGGAGTACATGGGGGGAATTTGTGTAATGTCGCCGGTGAAGGCGTGCAGCGCCGCCGCCACCTCCGCCGCCGTGACGGTGACGGGGGACTCGGCCAGCGTGTGGCCGGAGGTGTCCTGCGTGTCGGTGACAAGGCCCAGCCGCAGCGTGGCCACGTACTCCTTTTCGCCGCTCTCGGCAAAGGAGACGGCGCGTGTGGCCTGTCCCACGAACACCGGCAGCACGCCGGTGGCCATGGGATCCAGCGTCCCGGCGTGGCCCACCTTTTTGGTTTTCAGGATGCCCCGCAGCTTGGCGCAGACGTCCATGCTTGTCCAGTCTGCGGGCTTGTCGATGATGATGATACCGTTGGCCATGGGGACTCCTTTCGTTTTTATTAAGGGAGAGTTTCGCTCTCCGGAGCGACCTACTTTTGCCAATAGCGGCAAAAGTAGGCAAAAGCGCCAGAAGGAACCTCCGGTTCCTTCACTTCCGGGCGCGCTATACGCTGTGTAAATATGTTAGATTTTACCGCACGTTTACATAAGATTTTCTTTTTCGATTCGTTAAAAGGATCGTCTCTGCTTCTGCGCCGCTGCCGCTGATGCCTACGCCGAACAACGCTTTTGGTTCTACCGTTGAGAACGTGAGCGGCAGCGGCACAAGAGGGGCAGACGATTCGTCATACGTAACGATATCCACTGTGTTCTGTGAACGCGTGGGATATGGTATTAAATTTGAAGGGGGAACAGCGTGCAGGAAGTCCAGAAACCTGGGTTTCTGGTTGTCCTTTTGGGTACTTTTGGGACAACGGCCAAAAGCACCTCGTCCCCGCAGGGACGAAACCCCTCTCACGCGCCGATAACCTTCCGATATGCCGCCAGCACCGCCATACGGGCTTCGTCCAGCGTACCCTCCACCGTGGCGCCTGACGCGGCATGGTGGCCGCCGCCGCCCAAAATACGGCACAGAGCGCAGGCGTCTACCCGCGGGCCGGTGCGTACCGACACCTTTACCATGCCGGGGCGCAGCTCCCGCAGCGTCACGCCGCAGTCGGTGCCCTCCACCAGAGCGGGCAGGGCGCTCAATTCCTCGATATCCGCGTCGGTGGCCTGCATCTCCTGCCGCAGCGACAGGGGAATTTCCATCACCACCACCCGCTGGTGGTCGAACAGCTTCATGTCCGCCACCATGCGGGACTCCATGGCCAGCCGCACCCGGCTCTTGGTGCGGAACAACGCTTTATTCACCGCTGCCACGTCCACCACGTCCATCAGCGCCGCCGCAATGCGGTGGGTGCGGGCGGTGGTGTTGCCGTACTGGAAACCGCCGCAGTCGGTGCTGACGGCTACATACAGGGGCAGGGCAATATCCGCCGTCAGGGCGGTCAAATGCTGGATGATCTCATACACGATCTCGCCGCAGGCGGCGCTGTCCGCCTCCAGACAGGTGTTGCGGGCAAAAAACGTCTGGGAGGGATGGTGGTCGATGGCCAGCTCAATGCGGTCACGGTAGGACTGGGCGTTCTCCGGCAGCAGGCTTGCGTCGGCAATGTCCACGCTGACGATGTGCTCCGCCTGCCAGCCTTCCGGGGCCCAGTAGGGCGCGGCGTAAGGGGCATAGGTGGCGGTGATCTCCGGATTGGGCAGCAGATAGGCCGTCTGGCCGCAGTCCCGCAGCGCCCGGCACAACGCCGCCGCGCTGCCGATGGTGTCGCCGTCGGGCCGCACGTGGGTCAGCAGCAGCACATTGTCCAGCGCCTCCAGATATCCGGCGGCGCCACGGGCGGAGAGAATGGGTCGTTCCATATTACTTGTCCTCCGGCAGCACAATGTCCGCGTTGGCGGGGTTGGCGGGCTTCACGTGGTGCAGCATGTCCAGAATGTGGGCTCCGTGGGCGATGGAATCATCGGCGAAGAATTGCAGCTCCGGCGTATAGCGCAGCTGCAGCTTCTGGCCCAGCTCATGGCGCAGGTAGCCGCTGGCGGACTTCAGACCCCGCATGAGATCCTTCTCGTCGGTGCGGTCCAGCGCGCTGATGTAGATGCGGCTGTAGCGCAGGTCGCTGGTGGTGTCCACGTGGGTGATGGTCAGCATGGCGTCCGCCACGCGGGGATCCTTCACCGTGCGCAGCAGGCCGGACAGCTCCCGCTGGATCTCCTCGTTGATGCGTCCGATACGGTTGGATGCCATAATAGCGCTCCTTTCTTGAAAAAGGGGCGGGCGCAGCGCCCGCCCCTTGGGTAATGTGGTGTTTTGCGATGAAAAGCCATTGAAAAGCAGAGACCTGTAGGGGCCGACAACTCTGTCGGCCCGCCGTCTACCGGGACGCTTTCGGATACCGCTTTGGGCGGACAGGGTCGTCCGCCCCTACAACGGTCTAATCAGACTTTTCACCAGTTTATCACTGCGGAATCTCCTCCATCGTGAAGGCTTCCACAATGTCGCCTTCCTTGATGTCGTTGTACTTCTCGATGCTCAGGCCGCACTCGTATCCGGCCACGACCTCCTTGACGGAGTCCTTGAACCGCTGCAAAGAGGCCAGCACGCCCTCGTGGATGACGATGCCGTCGCGCACCAGACGCACCTGGCAGTCCTTGCGCTGCAGCTTGCCGTCCTGCACGTAGCAGCCTGCCACGGTGCCCACGCCGGAGACCTTGTAGGTCTGGCGCACCTCGGCGTGACCCAGCACCACTTCCCGGTACTTGGGGGCCAGCATGCCCTTCATGGCGGCCTCGATCTCGTTGATGGCGTCGTAGATGACGCGGTACATCCGCATGTCCACGTTGGCGCGGGCGGCACTGTCGCGGGCGGCGGCGTCAGGACGGACGTTGAAGCCCACGATAATGGCCTGAGAGGTGGAGGCCAGCATCACGTCGGACTCGTTGATGGCGCCGACGCCGCCGTGGATGACGCGGACGCGCACCTCGTCGTTGCTGAGCTTCTCCAGAGAGGCCTTCACCGCCTCCACGCTGCCCTGTACGTCGGCCTTGACGATCAGGTTCAGGTTCTTCATCTCGCCTGCCTGGATCTGGCTGAACAGATCCTCCAGAGACACCTTGGTGACAGGGGCGTTGGCCTTGGCCTTTTCCTCGGCCTTGCGCTGCTCCACCAGCTCGCGGGCCAGCTTTTCGTCGGCCACGGCGTTGAAGGTGGCACCGGCGGAGGGAGCCTCACTGAGGCCCGTGATCTCCACAGGTACGCTGGGGCCGGCCTCGGTCATCCGCTGGCCCTTGTCGCCCACCATGGCGCGAACACGGCCCACGGAGGTGCCGGCAATGATGATATCGCCCTGATGCAGCGTACCGTTCTGCACCAGCAGGGTCGCCACAGGGCCGCGGCCCTTGTCCAGACGGGCCTCGATAACGGTGCCCTGAGCGGCGCGGTTGGGGTTGGCCTTCAGCTCGCTGACCTCGGCGGTCAGGGTGAGCATCTCCAGCAGGTTATCCACGCCCATACCGGTCTTGGCGGAGATGGGACACACGATGGTGTCGCCGCCCCACTCCTCGCACACCAGACCGTACTCGGTCAGCTGCTGCTTGATGCGGTCGGGGTTGGCTTCGGGCTTATCCATCTTGTTGATGGCTACGATGATGGGGATCTCGGCGGCCTTGGCGTGGTTGATGGACTCGACGGTCTGGGGCATGATGCCGTCCTCGGCGGCCACCACCAGAATGGCGATATCCGTTACCATGGCGCCGCGGGCGCGCATGGAGGTAAAGGCCTCGTGGCCGGGGGTATCCAAAAACGTGATGGGCTTGCCGTGGATCTCCACCTGATAGGCGCCGATGTGCTGGGTGATGCCGCCGGCCTCGCCGGACGCCACGTGGGCGTTACGGATATAGTCCAGCAGGCTGGTCTTGCCGTGGTCGACATGACCCATGACCACCACAACGGGAGCGCGGGGCACCAGATCCTCTTCCTTATCCTGATGGTCGTCGATCAGCTTCTCCTCGATGGTGACCACCACTTCCTTCTCCACCTTGCAGCCCATTTCCTCGGCAATGATGGCGGCGGTGTCGAAGTCGATCATCTGGCTGAGAGAGGCCATGACGCCGTTCTTCATCAGGCACTTGACCACCTCTGCGCCGGTCTTCTTCATGCGGCTGGCCAGCTCGCCCACGCTGATCTCGTCGGGGATCTGCACGGTGACGGGGGTGTTCTTGATGATCTCCAGCCGCAGCTTACGCATGCGGTCGGCCTCCTCCTGCTTGCGCTTGTTGGTCATGGGGCCGTTCTGGCGCTGCTTGGAGTTGCGGAATTTCTCCTTGCCCTGCAGCTGATCCTTATCGCGGCGGCCACGATTGCCGCTGGTGCGGTCGGCCATGTCCTGTAATTTCTCGTCGTACTTGTCCAGATTCACGTTGGTGGCCTTGCGGGTATCCACCACCTGCTTCTGGGGTACGCGGGACATGGGCTTCTGGGGCTGGTTGTTATTATTGTTGTTGTTGTTGCTGCTGCTGTTGCTATTGTTATTGGCGTTGGGCTGGTTGTTCTTCGGCTGGGGATTGCCTTGCTTCTGCGCCTGAGGCTTGTCGTTCTGCTGGGGCTGCTTCTTCGGCTCCGGCTTCTTTTCCTCAGTCTTGGCGCCCTCGGCAAACACCGTGGCGATGCTGGCGATCTGGTTGTGCTGGGTCAGATACTCGAAAATGAGAGACAGCTCCCGATCCTCCAGCACCTGCATATGGTTCTTGGGGGTCTCGGCATACTTGGTCAAGATCTCCGTAATGTCCTTTGTGGCGACGCCGAAATCCTTCGCCACCTCATGCACTCTGTATTTGTTTGCTACGCTACCCAAATAAAGCCACCTCCATCTTAGTGAACGGCGCGGATATCACGCCGTGTATGTTCCTACTTACTGTTGGCCGGACTTTTTCCGGCTGCTGCCCTTGCCCCGCTTCACCGGCAGAGAACCGGCAAAGCGCTCCTCCGGACGCTGCGTCCGCTTTTTCGGGGGACTGCCGCTTTTGCGGTAGGGCCGTTTTTCGCCGCTTCTGGGCGGCTTGGCGGCCTTTTCCTCCGGCGGATGCTCCGTCTCCGGCGGCTTGTCGCTGTGGATACGGCGCTTGCCCTGCCGCAGATTCTTCTCGTGCCGCGCCTGCTCGGCCCGACGCTCCATGGCTCGCTGGGCCTTCACGTCCAGCTGTGCCGCCGCCGCGCCGTACTTCCCGCCGTCCATGGCCGCCAGCTTTTTGGCGATGGCTCCGGCAAAGCCGATATCCGTCACGGCGCACATGGCTACGCTGCTGCGGCCCAGTGACCGGCCCAGCGCGTTCTTATCCGCCGGAAGCGTCAGGCACAGGCACGCCCCGGTTTGCGCAAAGGAGAACGCCCGACGCTGGGAGGACGGCCCGGCGTCCTGCGCCACCAGAATGACCCGCGCCTTTTTGGCACGGGCGGCAGCGCCTACCGGCTCCTCACCCACCTCCACGCGGCCCGCCTTTTTGGCAAGGCCCAGCAGAGATAATACCTGTTCCGTCATGCTTCGCCGCCTTCCATCTGCGCTTCCAGCGCGTCGTACACGGCTTCGGGAATGGCGGTGTCCAGCGCCCGTTCCAGCGCTCTGGACTTGCGTGCCTTCTTCAGACACGCCACGTCGGGACACACATACGCGCCGCGGCCCGAGGCCTTGCCCCTGCCGTCCAGCAGGATCTCACCCTCCGGCGTACGAACCACCCGCAACAGCTCCTTTTTGTCCTTCATTTCCCGGCAGCCGACACACTGCCGCTGGGGAATCTTCCGGGGTTTCACAGCCATACCGGCCACCTCCTTATACTCAGTCCTCGCTGTGGGAAGCGGGCTTGATGTCGATCTTATAGCCGGTCAGCCGGGCGGCAAGACGGGCGTTCTGGCCCTCCTTGCCGATGGCCAGACTCAGCTGGTCGTCAGGCACGATGACGCGGCAGGCCTTGCCCTCCGGAGCCAGACGCACCTCCAGCACGTCGGCGGGCGCCAGTGCCGCGGCGATGAACTCTGCCGGATCCTCGCTGTACTTGATGATATCGATCTTCTCGCCCCGCAGTTCCTCCACGATGGCGTTGACGCGCTGGCCGCGAGGGCCGACGCAGGCGCCGATGGGATCGATGTTCTCGTCCTCCGACCACACGGCCATCTTGGTGCGGTTGCCCGCCTCGCGGGCGATGGAGCGGATCTCCACGCTGCCGTCGTAAATTTCGGGCACCTCCAGCTCGAAAAGGCGCTTCACCAGACCGGGATGGGTGCGGGAGATCAGTACCTGCGGGCCGCGGGTGGTGCGGCGGACCTCCACCAGATAAACCTTCACCATCTGACCCTCGGTCAGCGTCTCGCCAACTACCTGCTCGTTCTGGGACAGCACGGCCTCGGTGCTCTCGCTGCCGGTGCCGATCTTCAGGATCACGTTGCCGTTGCGGGGGTCGATCCGCACCACGGTGCCGGTCAGGATCTCGTGCTGCTTGGAGTTGAACTCGTCATAGATCATGCCGTGCTCGGCCTCACGCAGACCCTGAATGATGACCTGCTTGCCGTTTCCGGCGGCGATGCGGCCGAATTCCACATTTTCCACAGGAATATTCACCACGCCGCCCAGCTCGTTCCGGGCGCTGCGCTTTTTGGCGTCCTCCAGAGAGATCTCGTTGGCGGGATCCATGACCTCCTCCACGATCTCCTTCTGCACGTACATGCGCAGGTCGTGCTTGTCCTCGTCCACGTCCACGATCACGTTCTCCACGCCCTCGTGATCCCGCTTATAGGCGGTGGTCAGGGCCTGAATGATCTTGCCCATCATGAAGTTCTGGGGAATGCCCCGTTCCTTCTCCAGCATAGCCAGCGCCGCAAAAATCTCGTCACATTTCATGATCTTAACTCCTTCTATCTAAACCAAAGCTTGTATACTTAAAATTCCACACGCAGGCGCACCAGCGCCACCTCGGCCTTTTCAAACCGCACCGGCTCTGCGCCGCCCATATCCAGCAGCACCGCGCCGTCCTCGTAGCCCGCCAGCTTCCCGGCGAACTCCTTCCGGCCGTCCCGGTTCTTATAGGTTTTCACCAGCACCGGCTCGCCCATGAAGCGCTGAAAGTCCGAGGGCCGCTTCAGCTGCCGCTCCGCACCGGCGGAGGAAACCTCGAACATATAGCTGGATTCGATGGGATCCACCTCGTCCAGCAGGTCGCTGACCCTGCGGCTGATGGCTTCGCAGTCCAGAATGTCCACGCCGCCCTCCTTGTCCAGATACAGCCGCAGATACCACTGGCCCGCTTCCCGGACGTATTCCACGTCCCACAGCTCACAGCCGTTCTCCTTCACGACCGGCTCCGCCAGCTCCCACACGATGTCGGTGACTTTTTTCATAGCGTTCCTCGCTTCATTATCCAACGATTTCCGATTTTTAAGAAACGGATTTTGCTCAACAAAAAGAGCGGACGGAACGTCCACTCTTAGTCAACACATACTACCATGAAGTATATTACCATATTTATAGTGGGATTGCAAGGGGTTTTCCGGAAAAAACCAGCCGGAAAAGGGCGGATATATGCGGATTTTTCGGCGAAAAACGCCGCAGGCGGCGTCTGCGGACGGTTGCTGCTGATTGCTGTAGGGCGGGGTGACAACACCCCGCCGCATAACTGTCATTCCGAACCAGTGACCGATGTCACTGGTGTGGGAATCCGTAACTCCATGCCGAAAAAGAAGAAACGGATTGCCACGCCAGTCTGCGGACTGGCTCGCAATGACAGAAACGGGGGCGGCGGGGCACATGGGCACCGCCCTACGAATGTGTGACCGGAAACGGCGGCAAGATTTCATGCCAGCTTCTTTTATTCCGTCATGATCTTCAAGATCACCCGGTCGGTCTCCCGCATGCCCTGAGCCGCCAGCACGCCCACGTGGCGGATGGTGTCCTCCACATCCTTGCCCATGATGCCGTGGCCGGGCTGGAAGTTGTTGCCGCCCAGATACATGTTGTAGCCCAGCAGGCCGCACTCCACGCCCATGGCGATCTTGCTGGCGCAGCTGGCCTTGGCCCCGTCGCAGATGCAGCCGGAGATCATGGCCACCGCGTTTTCCAGCGTGTGACTGATGGCATCATAGTCCGCACCCCGCAGCCACGCGATGCCGCAGCCTGCGCCGACGCCGGCGGACACCGCGCCGCAGTAGGCGCTGAGACGGCCAATGCCGGTTTTCTGGTGGATGGTGATCAGGTCGCTGAGGCACACGGCCCGCAGGATCTTCTCCTCGCTGGCTCCCATCAGCTTGCCGTAGCGCCACACGGGGACGGAAGCGGTGATGCCCTGATTGCCGGAGCCGGAGCAGATGACCACCGGCATTTCGCAGCCGTTCATGCGGGCGTCAGACCCGGCGGCGGCCCATGCACGGGCCTGGGTCTCGATATCGTCGCTGCGCTGAAGGAGGGTGGAGCCGATGTTGGCGCCCCAGCTGTTGCGCAGGCCCTCCTCGGCGATGGCGGTGTTGCAGGCGATCTGCCTGCCGATAACAGGTTCGATGCGGTCTAACGGTACTGTTTCAGCGAATGTGATGATGTCTTTTACGTTGAGAACACTCTTGTCCTGCAAATTGTCCTCCGCATTGGCGGTGAGGGGCTTTTCCAGCAGGACTTCTCCGTCCCTTTCCATGTAGATGATGTTGGTGTGGTTGTTGGCCACCCGTACCGCGGCGGTGTGTCCCGCCCGCTTGCCGTGCAGAAAAATATCCAGCAGGCAGGGGGTCGCGGGGCAGGTGACCTTGATGGGTGTAGCATCCAGATAGCCCTGAATGGCGGCTGCGTCATCCTCTGTGACGTTGGCAATCACCTGCAATTCCGCGTCTGCGTCGCCCGCCACAATACCTACCGCGATGGCAGCGTCGATGCCGCGACGGCCATCAGTATTGGGTACGACCACGGATTTCACGTTCTTGAGGATGTTGCCGCTGACCTCGGCCAGCACTTCTTCCGGTTTTCCGCCCAGCACCTCGCGCAGCTTGGCAGCACAGTACGCGACGGCGATGGGCTCTGTACACCCTGTTGCCAGCAGGAGTTCTTCCTGCAGGATAGCCGTATAGGCGGCTACCGTTTTCTCGTTCAACATCATGACATTCTCCTTTGTATTCATTATAGTATCAGGCCGTTGGCCGGATAGATGGGATAAAAGGGGGATGCGGGGTAACATATTCTATTGTAGGGGGCGATGCCTACATCGCCCCGTCGTGTGTTGGAAATATTATCTGTGCCAGCGGGCCGATGTGGGCATCGGCCCCTA
Organism: uncultured Eubacteriales bacterium; assembly: GCA_900548615.1. Taxonomy (GTDB): domain Bacteria; phylum Bacillota; class Clostridia; order Oscillospirales; family Oscillospiraceae; genus Vescimonas. The sequence continues at coordinate 17,693 of URKW01000034.1, forward strand.
CGAAACATCAAAATGCGCCGAACGCCGCTCACCGCAGATCCGGCACGTCGTCCTCCAGATCCACCCAGTCCTGCACGTCCACGGTGGAGAACTCCGTCTCCGTATTGCGGATGACCACCTTGGAAAGTCCCGCATTGATGACGAGTCGGCGGCACATGGCGCAGGAGGTGGCATCGTGAAGCAGCTCGCCGGTCTGGGCATTGCGGCCCACCAGATACAGCGTGCCGCCCACCATGTCCCGCCGGGCGGCGGAGATGATGGCGTTGGCCTCGGCGTGGACGCTGCGGCACAGCTCGTACCGTTCGCCCCGGGGCACCTGCATGGCCTCGCGGGTGCACAGGCCCATGTCCACGCAGTTGCGGCGGCCGCGGGGCGCACCGTTGTAGCCGGTGGAGATGATCTCGTCGTTCTTCACGATGATGGCCCCGAACACCCGGCGCAGACAGGTGGCCCGCTCCAGCACGGTCTGGGCGATGTTCAAATAGTAGTTCTCCTTGCTGATGCGTTCCATGGCGGTTTCTCCTTGCGATACTTACTTTATTTGATTATACCGTGTTTTGACAAACGGTTCAATGGAAAGGGGCGGAAACATCCACCGCGTTTTCCACAAAAATTCCGGCTGCTTTTTGAAGAAAACGTAGAATTTTGGAATTTTCGGCGGCAAAAACGGGGTAAAAACACGCCCTCTCAAAAAACGCGGCGGCCGTTCCATTTCCCGACGAATTGCGTGGCGAATTTCCCGTACAATAGGCCCATGCGAAAAAACGCCCCGTCACGGGGCGAAGGGAGGACGGATCCATGATACGGCCAACGGTGCGGGACAAGCTTCTGCCGGACGCGCTGCGGCAGGGACTTTTGCAGAGCGTGCTGGTGTTCGCGCTGTCGGCGGCGCGGGTGGGCGGCATATACGCGCCGTGGGCGCTGGCGGCTGCCGCCGTCTCCGGCGGGAAAAGCCGGGGGTTATGGGCGCTGCTGGGCGCAGGTGTCGGCGCGCTGGTGTTTTTCGATTTCCAGACGGGGCTGCGGTTCGCCGCCTCTGCCGTGCTGATCTACAGTGCCAACATGGCCTTCTGCGACACGAAAATGTACGCCAGAAAGGGCTTCGCTCCGCTGCTGGCGGCGCTGGCGCTGCTGCTGGTGCAGTCGGTGTATCTGGTGGGCCGCAGCGCCGCTCAATGGGCGCTGGGCGTGTCGGCGTCCGCCGTGGCGGCGGCGGTGGCCTGCGGACTGGACGAGAGCCGGGAAAATGGCCGCCTGCATCTGCTGGTGGTCATGACGGCGGCTGCGGCGGCGCTGTCCGCCGTACAGGTGGAGGGCTTCTCCCCCGGCAGCATGACGGCGGCGTGGCTGGCGCTGCTGTGCGCGTTTGTCTGTG
>URKW01000035.1 GCA_900548615.1 uncultured Eubacteriales bacterium
GTATCCCGGCGCCGTGTGTGTGGTTGTGTTATCGGATTGCCGCCGCGCTGGGCCATACCATCGTGGAGCCGCGGGGCTCGCTGGTGCCGCTGGTCAGCGATGACGACTGCTGCCGCCATATGCAGGGACTGAGCCTGAAAAACGTGGAGCTGACGGTGTATAACGGCAAAAATAAGCCGGTATTCCGGGAATTCGGTGAGATGCTGTTTACCCACTTCGGCGTGTCCGGCCCGCTGGTACTGTCGGCCAGCGCCCATCTGCGGGACTGGGGAAAAGAGCAGTACCGGCTCAGCATCGACCTGAAGCCGGCGCTGGATCAGCAGAAGCTGGAGGCTCGCATCCTGCGGGATATCAGCGAAAGTCCCAACCGGGATGTGGAAAAGCTGCTGTGTGGTCTGGTGCCCCACAGCATGGCGCCGGTGATGACCCGGCGGCTGGGTCTTCCGCCGACGCTGAAGGCCAATTCGCTGACGAAGGAGCAGCGCCGGGGACTGATCGAGCTGCTGAAGCATTTCGCGATTTCGGTGACCGGGGTACGCCCGGTGGCGGAAGCCATCGTCACCGCCGGCGGCGTAAAGGTCAGCGAGGTAAAGCCCAACACCATGGAGTCCAAGCTGGTGGAGGGACTGTATTTTGCCGGAGAGATATTGGACGTAGACGCCTATACCGGCGGATTCAATTTACAGATCGCGTGGGCGACCGGCCATCTGGCAGGCGTCTCTGCGGCAGAGCGGGAGTGAGCGGAAAATGGGAGACATTGCGGAAAAAATTTATTCCATCGCGGTGGACGGCCCTAGCGGCGCGGGAAAAAGCTCGCTGGCCAAGGCCATCGCGGCAGAGCTGCATATTTTATATGTGGATACCGGTGCCATCTACCGTACCATCGGCTGCTACGCCCGGCGTAAGGGGGTGGAGACAGCCGACACGGAGGCGGTCATCGCGCTGCTGCCGGAGGTGGAGATCGGAATGTGCTATGACGCGCAGGGCTTACAGCATATGCTGCTGCACGGCGAGGATGTGACAGAGGAGATCCGTCTGCCGGAGATGTCTCTGTATGCGTCGGCAGTATCCGCCATTCCGGAGGTACGGGCCTTTCTGCTGGAGATGCAGCGGGACTTTGCCCGGAAAAGCAGCGTTATCATGGATGGCCGGGATATCGGCACGGTGGTGCTGCCCCACGCGGATGTGAAGATCTTCCTGAAGGCGGATGTGGAGGTACGTGCCAGACGCCGGGAAATCGAGCTGCAGGAGCGGGGGACGCCCCGTCCCTACAAGCAGGTGCTGGAGGAAATGCGGCAGCGGGACTATAACGACACGCACCGTTCCGCCGCGCCGCTGCGTGCGGCGGAGGATGCCGTGATCGTGGATACCAGCGATCTGGACTTCCAGCAGAGCAAGGAAAAATTGCTGGAGATCATCCGAGAGAAGGTGGGCCTGTGAAGAACAAATTCTATACCCTTATGTGGAAGCTGCTGCGGCCTTTCGTCCTGCTGCTGCATCCGTTGGACGTTCAGGGCCGGGAGAATCTTCCGGACGAGCCGGTGCTGATCTGCGCCAACCATTCCAGCGGGTGGGATCCCGTGCTGCTGGTGTGCGCGCTGGCCAGCGATTTCCCGCTGCGGATCATGGCAAAGGAGCAGCTGTTCAAGATACCCATTATCGGCGGCTTTATCCGCCGCATGGGCGCCTTTCCCGTAGACCGGGGCAACAGCGATATCGGCGCGGTCAAAACCTCTATCAAAAGCCTGAAGGACGGCTTCAGCCTGCTGATCTTCCCGGAGGGCACCCGCGTGAAAGAGGGTCAGCATATTGCACCTAAGGGTGGTGCGGCCATGATCGCCATCCGTGCCGGCGTGAAGATGCTGCCGGTGTTTATCGGCACCACCAAGCGGCTGTTCCAGAAGATCCCCTTTGTGATCGGCAAGCCCTATACCCCGGTGTATACTGAGCGTAAGGGCACAGCGGAGGAGTACCAGAAGAACGCCGAGGAGGTCATGCGTCAGGTCTACGAGCTGGGCGGTGTGCAATGAGAGTCATTCAAGCAAAGAGCGCCGGATTCTGCTACGGTGTGGAACGCGCCGTGCGTCTGGCGGAGCAGACCGCAAGGGAAAAGGGCGGCTGCGTGATGCTGGGCAGCATCATCCACAATGCCCACGTGGTGCGGGAATTGGAGCAGTTGGGTGGCCGCTGTGTGAACAGCGTGGAGGAGATCAGCCCCGGCGATACGGTCATCATCCGCTCCCATGGCGAGCGCAAGGAGGTCTTTAACCGTCTGGCGGAAGTGGGCATCCAGTGTGTGGACGCCACCTGTCCCAACGTGCAGCGCATTCAGCAGCTGGTGGCGCAGGCGGACGGGGAGGGCCGTACTCCCATCATCATCGGCGAGGAGCACCATCCGGAGGTCATCGGCGTGGCCAGCTGGTCCGGGCGGTCAATGATATTTGAAACGCCGGAAAAACTGCAAAAATGGCTGGATTCCGCCCCGGAAAATCGCCATTTTCCGCTGACTGCGGTGGCTCAGACCACCTGCATCCGGTCGCTTTGGGAAACTTCTTCAAAAATTTTGAAAAAAGAGTGTACAAACGCGAAATTATTTGATACAATATGTAATGCTACGCAAAGACGGCAATCGGAAGCGGCGGAACTGGCCGCCATGGTTGACGTTATGGTCGTGGTCGGAGATCGTAAGAGTGCCAACACCCAACACTTGACAGAGATTTGCTGCGAGAGATGTCCCCGGGTCTATCAGATTGAAGGGGCCAGTGAACTTGAGCCAAACTTTCTTAAGGGATGTTCCGTGGCGGGGCTTACAGCCGGCGCGTCCACACCGGCGAGCATCATTAAGGAGGTAAACGAAACGATGAGCGAAGAAATCAAGAACACTGAAGCCATGGAAGAAAGCTTTGAGGAGCTGCTGGAAAAATCTTTTAAGACTTTAAATACAGGAGAGAAGGTAACCGGTATCGTAACGGCCATCGGCCCCACCGAGGTGCAGGTGGATCTGGGCTGCAAGCAGGCTGGCTATATTGCCATCGACGAGCTGTCCGCTGATCCCAACGTCAAGCCCGAGGACGTGGTGAAGGTCGGCGACGAGATCGAGACTTACATCATCCGCGTCAATGATGTGGAAGGCTATGCCATGCTGTCCAAGAAGCGTCTGGACGCCGTGAAGGTGTGGGACGACATCGCAGAGGCCTGCGAGAACAAGACCACGCTGGAGGGCAAGGTCACCGAGGAGAACAAGGGCGGCATCGTCGTCAACGTCAAGGGCGTGCGCGTGTTCGTTCCCGCTTCCCAGTCCGGCCAGCCCCGCGGCGCCGAGCTGAGTGAGATGATCGGCCAGACCGTCTCCCTGCGGATTACCGAGGTCAATCGTGCCCGCCGCCGCGTGGTGGGTTCCATCCGTGCCGTGCAGTACGAGGCCCGTCAGGCCGCTCAGGCTGAGATCTGGAACAACATCGAAGTGGGCAAGCACTACAACGGCGTTGTCAAGTCCATGACCTCCTACGGCGTGTTCGTGGACATCGGCGGTGTGGACGGCATGGTCCATATCTCCGAGCTGAGCTGGAGCCGCATCAAGAACCCCGCCGAGGTCGTTTCCGTCGGCGATCCTCTGGATGTGTATGTCATCTCCTTCGATCCCGAGAAGCGCAAGATCTCTCTGGGCGTGAAGGATCACTCCTGCAACCCCTGGGATAAGTTCATGGAGACCTATAAGGTGGGCGACGTTGCCAACGTTCGCATCGTGAAGCTGATGGCCTTCGGCGCCTTTGCCGAGGTCGTTCCCGGTGTGGATGGCCTGATCCACATCTCCCAGATCGCTGACCGCCGTATCGAGAAGCCCAGTGACGTTCTGTCCGAGGGCCAGATGGTGGACGCCAAGATCACTGCCATCGATGAAGAGAAGCAGAAGATCTCCCTGTCCATCCGCGCTCTGCTGACTCCCGCTGCTGACGAGGAAGCTGAGGACAAGGAGTAATTTCCACAAAGCTTGAAAGGCCGCCCATTGGGCGGCCTTTTTTATATGAATTTGGTGATGCATAGCAGCGGCTTTTTGCTTTTCCTTTACCAAAGCAGCCATTTCGCGCATATTGCGTGTCCTGCGGCGCATATAGTGAAGCAGAATGGAGGTGCGCAATATGGCAGCAGGAAAACGAATCAGCGGCAGAAAGCTGCCGCCACCGCCCCGGCCCAGAACGACGGGCGGCAAAACACAGGGAAAGCGGCAGCAGCCCTCGCACGGCAGCACGCGCCGCATGCTGCAATTGCTGGTCAGTGCCGCCGTGCTGGTGATCGTGGTAACGGTGAAGTTCACCATGCCGGATGTGGCGCAGCAGTACGGCGGAGAGCTTCTTCGGCTGATGGGGGAGGACACTGACTTTGTGGCGGCCTTTTCCGCAGCAGGCCGCGCCATCGGCGGCGACGATCTGGCCGAGGCGGTCAATGACGCCTGTGCGGCGGTTTTCGGAACGGAAAAGGTGACGGTCAGCCACCAGACAGACCGCAACGCGGTCGTCTACGGCGACGGCACCACGCCGGAGATCGTGGACATGCTGCAGCAGGTGCTGAATTTTTCCTACCAGAAGCCGGTGGAGGCCACCATAACCTCCGCATTTGGCTTCCGGGATCATCCGGTGGAGGGAGCGGAGCGCTTTCACTACGGCATTGATCTGGGCTGCGAGAAGGGGACGGTCATCCACGCTTTTGCCGACGGCACGGTGACGGCGGTGGCGGAGAGCACAGAGCTGGGCAAATACGTGGAGCTGACCCATCCGGACGGCTATACCACGCTGTACGCGCATTGCAGCCGCGTCAACGCTTCCTCCGGACAGACGGTGCGGATGGGCGACCCCATCGCGGAGGTGGGGGACACCGGGGATGCCACCGGCTTTCATCTGCACTTCGAGCTGCACCACAACAACATCTACCTGAACCCCGTCTACTATGTCTCGTAGAAACCGAACTGCCATTTCCGTATCCCCCACAGCGCCGCTTTTGCTGGCGCTGTTTGTAATGCTGTCGTCTCCGCTGCTGCTTTCGGCGCTGCTGCTGGCGGCGATCCTACACGAATTGGGGCATTATTGGGTGCTGCGCAGGCTCCATGCACGGGTGACGGCTATCCGCATTACGGCGCTGGGCGCGGAAATGCAAGTGGCGGGCCGCCTGTCCTACGGCGGCGAGCTGTTGGCGGCTGCGGCGGGGCCTGCCGTCAATCTGGCGTTGGCGCTGCTGCTGGGGTATGGCGGGCGGCTGTGGAGCCCGCTGTATCTTTTTGCCGGGGCACAGCTGGTGCTGGGGGTGTTCAACCTGCTTCCGGTGCTACCGCTGGATGGCGGGAGTCTGCTGTGGAACCTTGCAGCATGGCTGACGGAGCCATACACCGCCGACCGTGTTGCGGGAGTGGTGGGCTTCGGCGTGGCGGCACTGCTGACATTGGCGGCAGGCGCGGCGCTGATGCTGGGCGGCAGTCCCTTTCTGCTGTTGGCGGCGGCAGGACTGCTGTGGCATAGCATTGCGGCAATTGGGGGTTGCCAAACCGCCGCAAAACAGGTAAAATAAGATGATATTTTGATATACAACAGGAGAACGACTGTGGATAAAAAGCTGGAACGGATCCTGCCCCGCGTGCAGAAGCCTGCCCGCTATGTGGGCGGTGAGTATAACGCGGTGATCAAAGATAAGGGGACGGTGGACACCCGGATCGCCTTCTGCTTTCCGGATACCTACGAGATCGGCATGTCCAATCTGGGCATGCGGATCCTCTATGGCGTCATGAATCAGATGGACGGCGTGTGGTGCGAGCGTGTCTTTGCCCCGTGGGGCGACATGGAGGAGGAGATGCGCAAGGCGGACATGCCGCTTTTCGCACTGGAATCCGGCGACCCCATCACCAATTTCGATATTGTGGCCTTTTCCGTGGGCTATGAGATGGCCTTTACCGCCATCCTTAACATGCTGGATCTGGCGAAGATCCCCCTGCGCAGCGCCCAGCGTGACGGCCTGACCCCGCTGGTGATCGCCGGCGGCACCGCCATGTACAACGCCGAGCCTATCGCCGATTTCATTGATCTGGTAAGCTTGGGCGAGGGTGAGGACATCACCGTGGAGCTGGTGGAGCTGCACCGCAAGGCGCGCCGCGAGGGCTGGAGCAAGGCGGAATTTCTCCGTGCCGCCGCACAGCTGGACGGCATTTATGTTCCCAGCCTGTACGATATTTCCTACCACGACGATGGCACGGTAAGCGCCATCACGCCCCGCGACGGCGCGCCTGCTGTGGTGACAAAGCGCATCGTTCACGACATGAACAAGGCGTATTTCCCGGTAAATACCATTGTTCCCAGCACCGAGATCGTGCAGGATCGGGTGATGCTGGAGCTGTTCCGGGGCTGCATCCGTGGCTGCCGCTTCTGTCAGGCGGGCTATGTGTACCGCCCCGTCCGCAACCGTAGCCGCGACCTGTGCGCCCAGTACTGCCTGGATTCCTGCAACGATTCCGGCTATCAGGAGGTCACGCTGTCCTCGCTCAGCACCAGCGACTATCCGCCGCTGACGGAGCTGTGCGACCAGCTGGAGCCCTTCTGCGAGAGCCGCCATGTAAACCTGTCCTTGCCCAGTCTGCGGGCGGACAACTTCTCCATGGCGCTGATGCAGCGGCTGGCGAAGGGCCGCAAGACCGGCCTGACCTTCGCGCCGGAGGCGGGTACCCAGCGACTGCGGGACGTCATCAACAAGAACGTAACGCTGGAAGCGCTGCTGAATTCCTGCCACACCGCCTTTGCCGGCGGCTACAACGCGGTGAAGCTGTACTTTATGCTGGGTCTGCCCACGGAGACGGACGAGGACGTGCTGGGCATTGCCGACGTGGCGGCCCGTGTGATGCACGCATGGCGGGAGAGCGCCCCCAACAAGCAGCGGGGCGTCCGCATCACCGTGTCCACCTCCTATTTTGTTCCCAAGCCCCACACGGCTTTCCAGTGGGAGCCTCAGATCACCCGCGAGGAATACGAGCGCCGTGTGCAGCTGCTGCGGGAGAATATGACCACCAAGACCGTTACCTACAACTGGCACGACGGACAAACCTCATTCATCGAGGCGGTGCTGGCTCGTGGCGACCGGAGATTGAGTAATGTATTGGAAACCGTATGGCGTAAAGGCGGACACCTTGACGCATGGGAGGAGTATTTTTCACTGGAGCGCTGGCAGGAGGCCTTTGCCGAGTGCGGCGTTGACCCGGCGTTTTATGCCTATCGCCGCCGGGAAAAGGATGAGATCATGCCTTGGGATATGATCTCCAGCGGCGTGACAAGGGAGTACCTGTGGCGTGAGCATGAAAACGCTGTGGCGGGCGTTACCACGCCGGATTGCCGCACCCGGTGCAACGGCTGCGGCGCAAACAAGCTGGTAGGGGGGAAGTGCGATGTCTAAGCTGAGACTGCTGTTTGTTAAGGAGGCGCAGGCGTCCTATATCTCCCATCTTGATTTGATGCGTACCTTCCAGCGGTGCTTTCCCCGCACGGAGCTGGAGATCAAGCACACCCAGGGATATCATCCCCATCCCATTATCTCCATCGTCCTGCCGCTGCCGGTGGGGCAGAGCAGCGAGTGTGAGCTGCTGGATTTCGAGGTGACACAGGCCAGCGATGGCTGCGGCATTGCCGAGAAGCTGAACACCGGCATGCCCACCGGCATCCGTGTGCTGGACTGCTACGAAGCAAAGCGCCCCATCCGTGAGCTGGACAGCCTGCAAGCAGACGTGACGCTGGAATATGACGCCGGAGTGCCGGAGGGCGCGGCGGAGCAGCTGCGTGAGCTGCTGGCCCGGGACACGCTGGTGATCCAGAAGCGCACCAAGCGCAAGGCGCTGGCGGATGTGGACATCGCGCCCATGATCCGGAAAGCAGATGTGACAGCGGATGACCATAACGTGTTCATTGACCTGACCGTTCAGGCTCAGAACCCCGGCCTGAACCCCCAATTGATCGAAAAGGCCATCGTCGCCTATCTTCCTGCACTGACACCGGACTTCGTTCGGGTGCGCCGCCGCCGGATTCTGGACGCGAACGGGCAGGATTTTCGATGATTTTTCCGCAAAAGGGAAAATAATGCTTGCATTTACCGGATTTGTATGGTATCCTATCATGGCGTGAAAAGGGCGGTCCTCTGTCGCCGGTGCGGAACGCACCCATGTGATGGCGTTATGAACACCTATAAATACAGGAGGAAAAATCCATGGATCTCATCAAAGCATTGAACGAAAAGCAGCTGAAGGAAGTGCCTCAGGTGCAGGTGGGCGATACCGTCCGCGTGCATGTGAAGGTCAAGGAAGGCTCCCGCGAGCGTATTCAGGTTTTCGAGGGTACTGTTATTGCCAAGAAGCATGGCGGCATCGAGGAGACCATCACCGTCCGCCGTATCTCCTACGGTGTGGGCGTGGAGAAGGTGTTCCCCGTACATTCTCCCTCTATCCAGACCATCGAGACCGTGCGTCACGGTTTCGTGCGCCGCGCCAAGCTGTACTATCTGCGTGACCGCGTCGGCAAGGCCGCCAAGATCCGCGAGAAGCTGTAAGCGAATTCGATCCAAGAAAAGCCGCCTGCTTATGCGGGCGGTTTTTTCCTTTTCTTTTCACGAAAACTGTGGTATAATCGGATAAATTATCAGCTTGATATGGAATATTTTAGAGATTGCGAGGTGACACACCATGCAAATAGAAGGACTGAGCTGGTTCCCCGGCCATATGACGAAAACCAAGCGCATGATCGTGGCCGAGATCAAGAATGTGGACGCGGTGTGCGAGATATTGGACGCCCGTATCCCGTTGTCCAGCCGCAATCCCGACGTGGACGAAATGACAGCGGGCAAGCCCCGGCTGGTGGTGCTGAACCGTGTGGATCAGGCTGACCCAAGAGAGACAAAGCGCTGGGCAGCCTATTTCCGGGAAAAAGGCTACGCGGTGTTGGAGGCCAACGCCAAGGGCGGCGTAGGGACGGCGCAGTTTGCCGCGGCCGTCCGCGAGCTTTTGAAGGACAAGCTGGCTGCCTACGCCGAAAAAGGACAGGTGGGCCGTACTGTCCGGGTGATGGTGCTGGGCATTCCCAACGTGGGCAAATCCACCTTTATCAATAAGGTGGCTCACCGCAAGACCGCCAAGGCGGAGGATCGCCCCGGCGTGACCCGCTCCAAGCAGTGGGTGCCGGTGGATCGCACGCTGGAGCTGCTGGACACGCCCGGTATCCTGTGGCCCAAGTTCGATGATGTGGAGGTTGGCAAGCGATTAGCCTTTACAGGCGCTATCAAGGATGATGTCATGGATATCGAGGAGCTGGCTTGCTACCTGATGGAATACCTGGGGCGGCACTATGCCGATATCCTCACCGAGCGGTATAAGATCGATGTGGAGGAGGGCGACATGGGCTATGACCTGCTGACCAAGGCGGGCCGGAAGCGGGGGTTCCTGATGCGGGGCGCGGAGGTGGACACCGAGCGCATGGCCCGTATCCTGCTGGACGAGTTCCGGGGCGGCAAGCTGGGCCGCTTCACGCTGGAAACGGTGGAGGAGCCGATATGAGCAGCCTTTGGACATATGAACAGGAATCGTGGGCGCAGGGCTGCGAGACGGTCTGCGGCGTGGACGAGGCCGGCGCCGGGCCGCTGATGGGCCCGGTGTACGCGGCGGCGGTGATTTTGCCCCGTGAGTGCGTCATCGACGGCCTGAACGACTCGAAAAAGCTGACGGAGAAGAAGCGGGAAGCCCTGTACAGCGTCATCACGGAAACGGCTCTGGCCTGGTCGGTAGCCAGTGTCAGCGCTGCGGAGATCGACGCCACGGATATCCTTTCTGCCCGAATGAAGGCCATGCAGATGGCTATCGACGGCCTGTCCCTGAAGCCGGACGTGGCGCTGATCGACGGCAACCGGGATCACGGGAAGCATGCCGCCATCACCACGCCCCACCGCTGTATCGTAGGCGGCGACGGCCACTCCGCTTCTATCGCGGCGGCGTCCATTCTGGCCAAGGTCAGCCGTGACCGCTACGTGGCCGACGCACTGGACAGGGAATACCCCCAGTACCAGTTTGCCAAGCATAAAGGCTATGGCACAAAGCTGCACTACGCTATGCTGGATGAATACGGCCCCTGTCCGGAGCACCGCATGACCTTCCTGAAAAAGTGGGAGGCCAGACGATGAGCCGGGCCGAGGGCATGCAGGGTGAGGCGCTGGTGGCCCGCTATCTGCGAGAGAGGGGCTACAGGCTGGCGGCCCACGGTTACTGCAGCCGCTACGGCGAGATCGACCTGATCGCGTGGGACGGGGATGTGCTGTGCTTTGTAGAGGTCAAGACCCGCACCAATCTGGACATAGCCCTGCCGAGGGAGTACGTAACGCCCCAGAAGCAGAACAAGCTGCGCAAGACCGCCAGAATGTATCTGGCGGAGAAGCGGCTGGACTGTCCCGCCCGGTTCGATGTGGCAGAGGTCTACGCCGAGCACGGCTTTGACGAAGCCCGCATAGAATATCTGGAAAACGCTTTTCAATAAGGAGAACGCTATGATACCGTATTTTGACGCTCACTGCGATACCATTTACCGCTGTCTGGAGACCGGCGAGACTTCCGCGCTGGAGTATGGCGAGGATCGGGAGGAGCAGCGCCGTTATTACGCCGTGTCCACCCATCTGCGAAAAAACGGCGGCCATATCGATCTGGAACGGGGACTGAAGTTCCGGCGCTGTGCCCAGTTTTTCGCCCTGTTCCACGACGCGGCGGAGGCTCCGGCTGACGGCATGTGGGCACAATGTCAACGGATGCACGATTTCTTCCTGCGGGAGATGGCGGACAACGCCGATATCGTCCGCCATTGCCGCACCGGCGGGGAAGTGGATGTCACGGTGGTGGAGGGTAAGGTGGCCGCGTTGCTGAGCATCGAGGGCGCCGACCTGATCGACTGCGACGTACATAAGATCGAAACGGTGTCCGGTTGGGGCGTGCGGCTGCTGAACCCGGTATGGAACCGTGCCAATGTGCTGTCCGGCACCAATGCCGAGGAACCGGAGCGGGGACTGTCCGCCGAAGGCCGGGACTTTATTCACGTGCTGGAGGAGCACGAGATCTATCCCGACGTGTCCCACCTGTCCGACGCTGGCTTCTGGGATCTTGTCCGCATGGCGAAGCGGCCCATCGTGGCGTCCCACTCTAACGCACGGGCCGTCTGTCCCCACCGCCGCAACCTGACGGACGACCAGTTCCGGGCCATCCGCGATCTGGGCGGCGTGGTGGGCCTGAACCTGTATCTTGATTTTGTGGGCCAGCCCACGATGGACGCGCTGGCGGCCCATGTGGAGCACTTCCTGAACCTGAACGGCGAAAAAACGGTGTGTCTGGGCGGCGATCTGGACGGCTGCGAAGCGCTGGCCGCCGGTATGACCGGCATGCAGGATACGCCGAAGCTGTACGACGCGCTGAAAGCCCGCGGCTACAGCGAGGCGCTGCTGGAGGATATCTTCTGGAACAACCTCCGCCGCCTGATCTGACGCAAAGGAGCGATTTATGGCACTATACGCAATGGGCGACCTGCATCTGTCGCTGAACTCGGACAAGTCCATGGATATTTTCGGCGACGACTGGCACGACTATGTGAACCGTATCCGGGAGGGCTTTGCCCCGCTCTGTGACGACGATGTGACCGTGCTGTGCGGCGACCTCAGCTGGGGTATGAGTCTGGAGGAATCCCTGCTGGATTTCCAATTCATCAACGCCCTGCCGGGGAAGAAGATTCTTTTGAAGGGCAACCACGACTACTGGTGGAACACCGCCTCGAAAATGAAGCGGTTCTTTGCCGAAAACGGGCTGGATACCATGGAAATACTCCATAATAACTGCCTTTTTTACGGGGATATCGCCCTGTGCGGCACCCGTGGCTGGTTCTACGAGCTGGACAATCAGGGTACCCACGACGAAAAGGTGCTGCTGCGGGAGGTCGGCCGTCTGGAGACGTCGCTGAAAGCGGCAGGGGAGCGGGAGAAGCTGTGCTTCCTCCACTACCCGCCCATCTATCAGGGCTACGAGTGTCCGGAGATCCTGCGGCTGCTGAAGGAATACGGTGCAAAGGCCTGCTATTACGGCCATCTGCACGGCGCTTCCCACCGCCGCGCCATCGAGGGAACGCGCAATGGCACCCTGTTTTCACTGGTGGCCGGTGATTTTCTGGGGTTTGTTCCCAAAAAAATTTGCGAATAATGCAAAAAGGTATGGAAATTCCATTTGTTTTCTGATATCATATACACTTGGCTTAATTAAATTGTAGTCTAATGCCACAAACATAGATGTAAACTGGAGGAAAAGCAACAATGACTGTCAAAAGCTGCGAAAAACTGGAAAAGAGCAGAGTCGCTCTGACCATCGAGGTGGGCGCCGAGGAGTTCGAGGCCGCCGTCAACAAGGCGTATCTGAAGATGCGCGGCAAGATGAATATTCCCGGCTTCCGTCCCGGCAAGGCTCCCCGCAAGATGATCGAGAGCATGTACGGCGCCGAGGTCTTTTATGAGGAAGCCGTCAACGCCATTCTGCCCGACGCTTATGAGAGCGCCGTGGACGAGCAGAAGCTGGAGGTCGTGGGCTATCCCCAGGTGGAGATCGAGAACGTGGGCAAGGAAGGCGCCACCTTCAAGTGCACCGTCGCCGTGTATCCCGAGGTGGAACTGGGCCAGTACAAGGGTCTTGAGGCCGTGAAGGCCGAGGTCAAGGTCATGGCCGCCGACGTGAATGCCCGTCTCAAGGAGATGGCCGACCGCAACAGCCGTCTGGTGGTGGTGGAGCGCGCCGTCAAGAAGGGCGACACCGCCAACATCGACTTCGAGGGCTTCGACCAGGGCGTGGCCTTCGAGGGCGGCAAGGGCGAGGCTTTTGATCTGGAGATCGGCTCCGGCAGCTTCGTCCCCGGCTTCGAGGATCAGCTGATCGGCATGAAGGCCGGCGAGGAGAAGGATATCGATATTACCTTCCCTGAGAATTACACCCCCGAGCTGGCCGGCAAGCCTGTGGTGTTCCACGTGAAGGTCAACGAGGTCAAGGTCAAGGAGCTGCCCGCTATCGATGACGAGTTCGCCAAGGACGTGTCCGAGTTTGATACCCTGAAGGAGCTGAAGGCCGATATCAAGAAGAAGATGACCGACGAGCGCACCGCCGCTGCCCAGCGCGCCTTTGAGGACGTGCTGATGACCAAGGTGGCCGAGGGCATCAAGGCCGATATCCCCGACGAGATGATCGAGATGCAGGCCCACCAGATGCTGGAGGGCTTCAAGCAGCAGCTGGCCTCTCAGGGCATCCCCTTTGACCAGTACACCAAGATGACCGGCATGAACGAGGAGCAGATCATCATGGATGCCAAGGAGCCCGCCACCAATCAGGTGAGAATGGATCTGGCTATCCGCGCCATCATCAAGGCCGAGAATCTGGAGGTTTCCGACGAGGAAGTGGAGAACGAGATGAAGTCCGTGGCCGAGAAGTACGGCATGGATCTGGATACTGTGAAGAAGTACCTGCGCGCCGAGGACGTGAAGGAGCAGGTCATGCGCGAGAAGGTCATCAAGGTTGTCGCAGATTCCGCCACGGCGGTTGCCCCCGAGGTCAAGGAAGAGGAGACCAAGACCGAGGAAGAAGAGGAGAAGAAAGACTAAATCACAGATCAGGGTGGGTATACTTTGACTATCTTTCGTAATGGAGGTATTACACAATGAGTTTAGTTCCCTATGTTGTTGAGCAGACCAACCGCGGCGAGCGATCCTATGATATCTTTTCCCGTCTGCTGAATGACCGCATTATCTTCCTGGGCGAAGAAGTGAATGATACCACCGCCAGTCTGGTCGTGGCCCAGCTGCTGTATCTGGAGGCTCAGGATCCTGACAAAGATATCCAGATGTATATCAACAGCCCCGGCGGCAGCGTAACGGCCGGTATGGCGATCTATGACACCATGCAGTACATCAAGTGTGATGTATCCACCATCTGCATCGGCATGGCTGCCAGCATGGGTGCGTTCCTGTTGTCCTGCGGCGCCAAGGGCAAGCGTATCGCCCTGCCCAATGCCGAGGTGATGATCCACCAGCCCTCCGCCGGAACCAAGGGTAAGGTCACGGATATGGAGATCGACGTGGAGCATTTTCTGAAGATCAAGCAGCGCATCAACAAAATCCTTGCCGAAAACACCGGCAAAACGCCGGAGCAGATCAAAGCCGACTCCGAGCGGGATAACTGGATGATCGCCGAGGAGGCCCGTGAATACGGACTGGTGGACAAGGTGATCTATAAGCGCTGAGTGAGGTAGTATATGGCTGATAATTCTAAGGCGCTGCGGTGCTCCTTCTGCGGTAAGACCGAAAATCAGGTACACCGTATGATCCAGGGGCCCGGCGTCCGTATCTGCGACGAGTGTGTGCACCTGTGCCTGACCCTGCTGGACGATGGGTATGATATTGAGCCGGAGCTGGTGGACAGCCTCGACCAGCTTCCTACGCCACGGGAGATCAAGGCGGTGCTGGACGAGTACGTGGTGGGTCAGGAGGCGGCCAAGGTCGCCCTGTCCGTGTCGGTGTACAACCACTATAAGCGAATCTTCTTCGGCGGCGGTGAGGATGTGGAGCTGCAAAAGAGCAACATCCTGATGGTCGGCCCCACCGGCAGCGGCAAGACACTGTTTGCCCAGACGCTGGCACGGGTGCTGAAGGTGCCCTTTGCCATCGCCGACGCCACCACGCTGACCGAGGCCGGCTACGTGGGCGACGACGTGGAGAATATCCTGCTGCGGCTTTTGCAGGCGGCGGATTTCGATGTGGAGCTGGCCGAGCGGGGCATCATCTATGTGGATGAGATCGACAAGATCGCCCGCAAGAGCGAAAACACTTCCATCACCCGCGACGTATCCGGCGAGGGTGTGCAGCAGGCACTGCTGAAAATTCTGGAGGGCACCGTGGCCAACGTGCCGCCGCAGGGCGGCCGCAAGCACCCCCATCAGGAGTTCATTCAAATCGACACCCACAACATTCTGTTTATCTGCGGCGGCGCGTTTGACGGCTTGGAAAAGATCATCGAGCGCCGCACCGACCGCAAGGGTATCGGCTTCGACGCCGTGGTGGAGAGCAAGGCCGAGCGCCGTCAGGGTCAGCTGCTGAAAGAGGTGCAGCCCCACGACCTGCTGAAGTTCGGTATCATTCCCGAGCTGGTAGGCCGTCTGCCGGTGATCGCCGCGCTGGACGGACTGACCCGTGACGATCTGGTGACGATCCTGACCCAGCCCAAAAACGCGCTGGTGAAGCAGTATCAGAAGCTGCTGGAGTACGACGATGTGGATCTGGAATTCACGCCGGAAGCTCTGGAGGCTGTTGCCGACAAGGCGATCGAGCGCAACATCGGCGCCCGTGGTCTGCGTGCCGTCATGGAGGGCGTGCTGACCCAGCTGATGTATGACATCCCGTCTGACCACACGATTGAGAAGGTGACCATCACCGCCGATTGTGTGAAGAACGGCGCCCAGCCGGAGATCATCCGTGATCCGGAGCATGCCGTGCGGCGGGCAAAATTAAAGACCGGAAAGCAGCCGGAGAAGAAATCCTCCGCACCGGCCTCTTAAAGCATGAACAGGGGAGAGGCGCTGCCTCTCCCTCTGCGCTTTTTTCACGATCCTGAAAAAAGAGAACGATTCCCCGGCAAAAAGGAGAACCCTTATGGAAGAAAGAACGACGATGAATATTCCTGTCATTGCCCTGCGGGGCCTGACAGTTTTTCCCGACCTGACGCTGAGCTTTGACGTGGAGCGGGAGATCTCCATCTACGCGCTGGACAGCGCCATGGAGGGCGACCGCACCATCTTTCTGGTGACGCAGCGGGAGATCGCCACCACGGCTCCCACGGAGGAGGATCTTTATACGGTGGGCACGGTCTGCCGCATTTTGCAGATCCTCAAAACCTCTGAGACCAGCGTGCGGGTGATCGTGGAGGGCCAGCAGCGGGCCCGTATCCACCGCCTGTGGCAGAATAAGCCCTTTTTGCAGGCCAACGTGGAGCTGCTGGAGGAGGACTTCCCCGGCCGCATGACACCCCGCATGGAGGCGCTGATCCGCCAGACCTATGTGACCTTCGGCGAGTATAAGGAGCTTGTTCCCAATCTGACCGACGATTTTGTCTCCGCTGTGCTGGATTGCCGGGATCCCGGCCGTCTGGCGGACTTCATTGCCCAGAACATCAATCTGCGGCACGGCGACCGCCAGCGCATTCTGGAGGAGCTGAACCCCACCAAGCGTCTGCGGCTGCTGAACGAGATACTGGCCCACGAGGTGGAGGTCATCTCGCTGGAGGTTGAGCTGGAGCAAAAGGTGCGCTCCCGCGTGGCGCAGGTGCAGAAGGACATGATCCTGCGGGAGCAGATGAAGGTACTGAAGCACGAGCTGGGCGATGACGGCGACGAGGAGATCGAGGAGTATACCGAGAAAATCGAAAAGCTGAAGCTGCCGGAGGAGATCCACAGCAAACTGATAAAGGAAGTGGATCGTCTGGCCAAGCAGCCCTACGGCAGCGCTGAGGCCTCGGTGATCCGCAACTATCTGGACGTGTGTCTGGAAATGCCGTGGAACAAGACCACCAAGGATCGGGCCGACGTGGCGAAGGCCCGTGCCATTCTGGATAAGGAACACTTTGGTCTGGATAAGGTCAAGGAGCGTATTCTGGAGTTCATCGCTGTGCAGCAGATCAACCCCGATGCCAAGGGGAAGATTCTGTGTCTGGTGGGCCCTCCCGGCGTTGGCAAGACCTCCATCGCCATTTCCGTTGCCAAGGCCATGAACCGCAAGCTGGCCCGGCTCAGCCTGGGCGGCGTGCGGGATGAAGCGGATATCCGGGGTCACCGCAAGACCTATATCGGCGCCATGCCGGGCCGCATCATCGACGCACTGAGCCGCAGCGGCTCCATGAACCCGCTGCTGGTGCTGGACGAGATCGACAAGCTGGCTAGCGACATGCGGGGCGACCCGGCTTCCGCGCTGCTGGAGGTGCTGGACAGCGAGCAGAACTACGCCTTCCGGGATCATTTTCTGGAAATTCCGGTGGATTTGAGCAAGGTCATGTTCATCACCACCGCCAATACGCTGGATACCATTCCCCGGCCGCTGCTGGACCGTATGGAGGTCATCGAGCTGTCCAGCTATACCGACGAGGAAAAGCTGGAGATCGCCAAGCGCCACCTACTGCCCAAGCAGTTGAAGGAGCATGGATTGAAGCGCACGCAGCTCCACGTCAGTGACGGAGCCATCCGCGCCACGATTTCCGGCTACACACGTGAGTCCGGCGTCCGCGTGCTGGAACGGCAGTTGGGCAAGCTGTGTCGGAAGACTGCAATGCGGCTGGTGGAGGAAGATGTAAAGCGGGTAAGCATTACAGAGAAAAACCTCTCGGATTATCTGGGAACGGTGCGCTACACCCCCGGTGTACATAGCAAACAGGATGAAGTCGGCGTGGTCAACGGCCTTGCGTGGACGGAGGTAGGCGGCGAGATTCTGGAAGTGGAGGTCAACGTCATGGATGGCAGCGGCAAGTTGGAGCTGACCGGAAATCTGGGCACCGTCATGCAGGAATCCGCCAAGGCGGCTCTCAGCTGCCTGCGCAGCCGCACGGAAGCGCTGCATCTGGAGAAGGATTTCTACAAGACCAAGGACATTCATATCCACTTCCCCGAGGCGGCCACCCCCAAGGACGGCCCTTCTGCCGGTATCGCCATCACTACCGCCATGCTGTCTGCCTTGACGGGGCGCAAGGTGCGCCGCGATGTGGCCATGACCGGTGAGGTAACGCTGCGGGGCCGTGTGCTGCCCATCGGCGGCCTGAAGGAAAAGACCATGGCTGCCCTGCGCAACGGCATCAAAACGGTCATCATTCCCAGGGAGAACGAAAAGGATCTGAACGAGATCGATCAGACCGTCCGCAAAGCCCTGCATTTTATACCTGTGGAATCGGTAGACGCGGTGTTTGCCGCCGCGCTGGTGCCGGAGAGTAGGGAGGACGCGGTGGAGCATATGGCGGCTATCGCCGCTCCCACGCCCTATCAGGAGGTACGCCATGGCAATCAACTTTAATCAGGCGGAGTTCGTCCTCTCGGCGGTGAAGCCCGCCACGTTCATCCGGGACGGCAGGCCGCAGGTAACATTTGCCGGACGCTCCAATGTGGGGAAGTCCTCGGTCATCAACCGGCTTTTGAACCGGAAGAATTTTGCCCGTGTGGGCGCTACGCCCGGCAAGACCACCCAGATCAACTATTTCCGCATCGACGGCAAGATCTATTTCACCGACCTGCCCGGCTACGGCTACGCCAAGGTCTCTAAGGACGAGCGTGACCGTTGGGGCCGCCTGATGGAGAACTATTTCGCCGAGGAGGGTCTGATCACGCTGGGCGTTCTCATCGTAGATGCGCGGCATAAGCCTACCGCCGACGATGTGACCATGTGCGACTATTTCAAGTCCACTCAGTGCCCCATGGTGGTGGTGGCCAACAAGCTGGACAAGCTGAAAAAGAGCGAGATCGAACCCAATCTTGCCCTGATCCGGCAGACGCTGACGCTGGACGACAGCGTGCAGTTGATCCCGTTCTCCGCTGAGAAGGGGATCGGAAAAACGGAGCTGCTGGCGGCCATCAACCAGTGCTGCGGGAAATAAGGCCATATGAAAGTAACCGTCAAAACTAAAGACGGCTGGACACACATGGGACAATAGTGGTGGGGA
>URKW01000036.1 GCA_900548615.1 uncultured Eubacteriales bacterium
AGCGGTCAAAATTTCAAGCGCCCGCCGTGAGGCAGCGCAGAAATTTTGGGCACCGCAACAGGACACTTTTGGGACAGCGGCCAAAAGTGACTCGCGCCGGGGCGCGAAACTCCCTTGGGCGGACAGAGTCGTCCGCCCCTACAGACAGGTACGGTAAACGGTGCGTAGGGGAGGGGTTCTACCCCTCCCACCCGGTAAGCGCAGACGCTTTCCGTGACCGACGGGCGGGGTAGAACCCCGCCCCTACAACTGCCTATCGATAGACCTCCGTAGGGCGGGGCCAATGTGCCCCGCCGTTGATGGTGCGTCAGATATCGTGCGGCGGGCCACACGGGGCCCGCCCTACGAAATGGTGCGATACCACTTCTCCCACAGGCTCCCCGCTACGACCTTGCCGGGAAGGAGGGCGGACAGCGCTTCCGCATTACGCCAGTCCTGCGGCGTTTCCACCTTATTGACGTACACCCAACCGCCGGCATAGCCCTCGGCGCGGAGCACCGCCGCTTCCAACGCGGGGGTGACCACATCGTCCTCCGCCGCGCCGCACAGGGCGGCGTAACGCTCCGGGCGGTGACAGATCTGTCGGATGGGGCGGCCAAAGCCGTCGGCTCCCACCACATAGATGGTCTGGCGGGTGTTGGGAGGGATCACCGGCTCGTGAGGAGCGTGAGCCTTCAGGGGCAGGCGCTTGGCGCCGTCGGCCTCCACCAGCACGAAGTCCGCCAGCTGCGCCAACGTCTCAAAGGACAGCGCCGGGGCGGTCAGCTTGCCCTCCGCCGTTTCACCGGCCACGCACACCGCGCCATGGGCCGCCAGCGCGGCGGACACGGCGTCAGCGCCGCCGGACAGCAGCACGGGGTTCTGCTCCGGCCTTTGGATTTGGGTGGAGGTGGTGACCACCACCGTGCCGCGGCGGCGCAGCTCCTCCGCCAGCGTACACATAAGCGTGGTCTTACCGCCGCCGCCAATGAGAGCGGTGACGCCCCTTTCCACGCCCAGCAGGGCGGAAATGTCCATTATATGTCCTCCGGCACACGCACCCAACGGGTGGGCACGCCGCCCTCAAACGTCACCTGATAGCCGGTGCCCGCCTTGCGGTACCAGTCCACCCGCAAGCCGCCGAACCACGTCATCATGAACCCGGCGATGACGCCGCCGTGGACAACGCACACCGCGTCGGTGTCCTCCGCCAGTACCGTCTCCATGGCCTTCCGGTTGCGCTGCATGGTCTGGGGCGCGCTTTCGCCGTTGGGACAGGGCAGATGCTCGCTGTCGGTGATCCAGTGCTGGAAGGCGGGGTCGTCCTTCAGCTGGTCATAGCTGCGCATCTCGAAATCACCGAAGTCCATCTCCCGCAGCCCCGGCAGCGCCGTGTGGGGCACGTCGCCGTAGATGGCGCGGAGGGTCTGCTCCGTCCGCACCAGACCGCTGGTGAAATACCGGGGCGCGGTGGGGTACTGAGCGGCGTGGGCATGCAGCTCCGCCAGAGACTCCGGCAGCACTGGGATATCCGCCGCGCCGTAATACAGGTCGCGGAGACTGCCCTCGGTCTGGCCGTGGCGTATCAAGGTCAAGATCATTTCAATTCCTCCGTTAATCCGCATAATATCCGGGTCACATGGGCCGCCTCACGGGCCAGACGCTGCACCAGCGTGCCGTGCACCTCACGCCACGCCCGCTCCGCGCCGTCCATGGGGACGATGCCGCCGCCCACCTCCCGGGTGATGACCACCGCGTTTTCAAAAAGAGGCAGGTACTGCTCCGCGTTATCGCAGCGGCGGGTCAGGGCCTCCAAGTGCCAGTAGCATTTCTTACCCGGCACCGGGTCGCCCGCCGCCAGATCGCATACGTCGGCCATGGTCAGGCCGTAATGCCGGAGCGCCCAGGTCAGCTTGCCCTGAAACGCGCCGCCGATCACCAATTCCATACTCGTCACCTCACCAAAGTCAATACCGCAAGGCCCCACAGCTCGCCCAACGTCAGGGCGAAGCCCGACACGTCGCCGGACATGCCGCCCAGCTGCCGGTCAGCGTACCACACCGCCAGCCAATAGCCCACGGCCGCCGCCAAGGGGGCGAAGCTGCCCCACAGCGCCAGCGGCACGATGATCGCCGCCGCCATCACAAGGGCAGCAAAGACCACATAGGGGGTCTTTCGGCCGGTCATGGCGGCGTACTGGCTGGTGGTCATGGGCCGCAGGGTCAGCACCGCCAGCGCCGCGCAGGCACGACTGGCCGCCGGGATCACCAGCAGGGGCAGCAACGGCAGCTCCTCCCGCGCCATGGCGAAGCTCCACTGGCTCAGCGCCAGCAGCACCATGGAGATCACGGCGAAGGCGCCGCAGTGGGAGTCCTTCAAAATTTCCTGCCGCCGGGGCAGGTCGCGGCGGCTCAGCACCGCGTCGCACACGTCCATGAAGCCGTCCAGATGGAGAAAGCCCGTGGCCAGCCACGGGGCAGCGGCGATCAGCAAGCCTGCCGCGCTCCGGGGCAAAAACCGCCCCACATACGCCGCCAGCAGCCACACACCGCCCACCACCAGCCCCACAAGGGGCAGGCAGCAGATCATTTTGCTGCGGGCCTTCTCGTTCCATAGCTTCAGCGGACAGGGGATGGCCAAAAACATGCCCCACGCCATGAAAAAGCCGTAGATCCAATCCTTCACAAGGGCCACGCTCCCTTCCACACACGGGGCAGGCCCGCCGCCATATCGCACACCACGTCAAATTCCGCCGCCAGAGCGCGGCACACCTGGGCAAGGCCACGGACGTAGACCTCCGTCCAGTCTTGATAGTCCTCGCCGCCCCGCCACAGGTCGTCGCAGACGCAGACGAAGTGGGCGCTGTGACGGCTGACGGCCAGCAGCTCCGCCGTCACGGTCTCCGCAGCGTTCGCGTCAAATTCCGGGCCGAACATGGTCTCGGACAAGGCGGCGGTGACGCTGTCCAGCAGCACCGCGCCGCGTTTGTCGATGTCCGGCAGGGCGGCGGTCAGGCCGGTGCTGCGCTCGATAGTCCGGAAGCCCCAGCCCTCCCGGTCGGCAATGTGCCGCAGGACACGCTGGTGATCCTCACTGTCACGGGGCGTCATGGTGGCCCAGTAGTAGAGGGGAGCGCCCGCCGCCAGATGGCGGCACAGGCGCTGGGCGGCGGTGCTTTTGCCGCTCTTGCTGCCGCCGATCAGTAAAATTCTCATACCTTTTCCACCGTAAAGCTGTCGCCGGAGCGGATGGGCTCCAGATAGTCGTCCTGAATGGCGGCCTCGGCGAAGGTGGCCATGTTCTTCATCACGCCGCAGGCGCCCTCCAGCACCCGGAACAGCAGGGGACAGCCGCTGCCCTCGCCCAAGCGCATATCCAGCGCAAGGCAGGGCGTCAGGCCCAGCGCCTGGGCCGCCCTGGCGTAGCCCAGCTCGTAGGACTGGTGGGACAGGAACAGGTAATCCGCCGCGGCGGGGCACAGATGCACGGCGCACAGAGCGGCGACGACGGAGATGTAGCCGTCCACGGCGGCGGCGATCCCCTCGTGGGCGCAGCCCAGAAACGCGCCGGTCATGGCGGCGATGTCCAGTCCGCCCACCTTGTGGAGCACGTCCAGCACGTCGTTTTTGTCGGGACGGTGCAGCGCCAAAGCGCGGCGCAGCACCTGCTTCTTCCGGTCAAAGCCCTCGTCGGTGAGGCCGCCGCCCCGGCCGGTGACAGTCTCCACCGCCGCGTCCAGCAGCACCGAGAGCACGGCGGCGCTGGTGGTGGTGTTGCCGATGCCCATTTCGCCGATGCCCAGCACGGAAATGCCGTCGGCTTTCGCCTGCGCGGCGGCCTCCATGCCCACCGCCAGCGCCTGAAGCGCTTCGGCACGGGTCATGGCGGGCTCCGCCGCCATGTTGGCGGTGCCATAGCGCACCTTGCGGTTCACCACGGCGGGGCAGGGCACATCCACGGCGATGCCCACATCGTACACCGTCACGTCATCGCCGAAGGTCTGGGCCAGCGCCGACATGCCGGTCTTGCGGCGGGTCATGTTCACCGCCTGCTGCACCGTGACGGACTGGGGCGCGCAGGACACGCCCTCCGCCACCACGCCGTTGTCGGCGGCGAACACCGCCACACGGCACTTTTTCACCTCCGGGCAGACCTGGCCGGTGACGCCCGCCATGCGGACAGCCATGTCCTCCAGCTTGCCCAGACTTCCCGGCGGCTTGGCCAACTCCGCCTGACGGCGGCGAGCGGCGGTCATGGCGGCTTCATCCGCCGGGCGGATGGCCGCGATATAGGCTTGCAGTTCCTGTTCTGTCATCGTGTGATCTCTCCCAGATAGCCCTGCGCCGCCAGCCAGTCAAGGGACGGGGCGCAGTTCATGTTTTCGATGGTATAGGTGGTGGCGGGGCACTGGATCAGCAGCGCGTCCAGCACCTGCTCCATGGGGATATTGCCCTCGCCCAGCGGGTTGTGCAGATCCCATTCGCCGAAGTTGTTGTGGATATGGACGTGCCGCAGCCACGGGGACAGAGGGGCAATCCAGTCCAGGGGCGGCGTCTTGCTGACGGTGGTGTTGGCGTGGCCCACGTCAAGGCACACCCCCAGCCGGGGATCCTTTACGCCCTCCATGATGGCCGCCAGCATATCCGGGCCGTCGTCCATGACGTTTTCCAGCGCGATGGTCATGTCCTGGGGCACCTCCGGCAGAAAGTCCCGCCAGAAGCGCACCGACTGCTCCACAAACCACTCCGGAAAGTAGACGAAGGGGACGTACCCGTCGTGTATGACGATGCGGTTGATCCCCAGCCGCCGGGCCATGGCGATGGTCTGGCGGTAGCGCTTCACCGCGATGTCCCGCACCAGCGGGTCGATGGCGCAGGGATGCAGCTCGGCAAAGGGCGCGTGGAGCCACAGGCGGGCAATATCCACCGTTTCCGCTTCCGCAGCGGACACGGCGGCGCTGTCCTCCAGCGCTGCCGCCATGCAGAAGGCCGTGACCTCGAAGCCCAGAGCATAGCGGCGGGAGAGCTGGGCAGCGGCGCTGTCGATGCCGGACAGATGGAGTTTTTCGCGCAGATGGGCGCGGTTCATGGGCAACACCTCTTTTCTGACAGTATAGCATGGTCGGGGGAAAAAGGAAAGCGGTACGTTTTGGCGTACCGCTTTCCTGTGGTTATTCCCCGCCGGCGGCGTAGCCGCCGCCTACGTCCTCGCCCAGATCGCAGGTATAGACCCAGCAGATCACATCGCCGTCCTGCAAGGTGTAGCCGGAGCAGCCGTAGTTGGGGAATTCCCCGTTGACGCTGTACATCCAGCCGGACAGCTTGCCGCAGTCGAACTCGTAGAGATTGGCGATGCCCTCGATATAGGCGGTTTTATACAGGGGCGACCAGCTGGACTCCATGGAGATGCCATTGTCCCGGCAGACACGCTGGAGCAGGTCGAAGGCCGTCTCCCCCTCGGTGAAGGAGAGCTCCGTCTCCGGCAGGATCACGCCGTCATCGGGCACAAAGTCCGCCTTGGCGGCGTTGAGCTGGTCAAGATTGTCCAGAATGGTGGCGCAGGAGATGGAAACGGTGCAGCTGCCTGCCGGCTCTGCTTCGGCAGGGGAACCGCCGCAGGCGGTCAGCAGAGCAAGGCACAGCAGCCAGCACAAAAGGGCCGCGCTCCATGGGGTACGGTGTTTCATAGGTCGCCTCCGATGGAAGGGAGCGGCAAAGCCGCTCCCTCCGGTTGGGTTTTCAGGGATTTTGGGGAAATTACGCGTCCTGACGGCGCTTTCTGGCCAGCAGAGCCAGCGCGGCGGCGGACACCACCACGCCGCCCAGCCACAGGGTCAGGTGGCTGTTGTCGGCGGTGTTACCGGACTTGACGTTCTTGCCGTCGGTCTTGCTGTCGGTCTTGCCGTCGGCGGAATCGCTGGTGGAGCCGTCGTTGGCGTTCTGCTTATCCCGCAGCTGCTGATAGCGCTTTTCGGCGGCCAGCAGGGTGTTGTAGTTGGTGACCTGCGCCTTCAGCTCGTCGTCCAGCGCGTCGTAAGCGGCGCGGGCGGCGGTGATCTTGGCCTTGCTGTCCTTGTCCAGCTTCACCTTGCCGATGGCGTCGATCTTGGCGATCACATCGTCCACGGCGGCCTTGTCGGCGGCTTCCTTCTTCAGCTGGGCCAGCTTGGCCTCGGCGTCGGTCAGGATATCCAGCTTGCTGACCAGCGCCTTCTGGGCGTCGGTCAGGGCGTCGTAAGCCTTGCGGGCAGCGTTGATGGCGGCCTGGCAGTCGTCGGTCAGGGTCACGTCGCCGATGGCGTCGATCAGGTCGTCAACCGCCTTGGCGGCGGCCTTGTCGGCGATCTCCTGTGCGCGAACGGCCAGATCGGCCAGCATCTGGGGATTGAAGGGGTTCTTGTTGGCTTCAATGGCGGTCTTCATCTCGTCAGCAGTCTTGGCGGTACCCAGACCGGTGACGCCGTACTTGGAGCTTTCCTTGCTGACGGTGCCGTCCAGATAGAAGCAGTTGTCCACATAGTGCTCCGCCGTCTTGTCCGGGGACAGACCGCCCAGATAGGAGGCAGCGCCGCTGGTGCCGGTAACATCACCGATGCTGTAGCAGTTGGTCAGGGTCGCGCCATTCGTGTTGCTGAAGCCGGAGCCGCAGATACCACCCAGATAGCACTCGTTTTTGGAAGTGGTGGTGATATTGCCGCTGGCGTAGCAGTTGGTGATGATCGAGCCACCCGCGGTATAGCCCGCGATGCCGCCTGCGTGCTTATTGCTGGTGACGTTCACGGCGCTCCAGCACTGGGTAATGGATGCCTTGTCGTACATATAGCCCACGATGCCGCCCGCCTGCGCAATTCTAGTATTGTTGGTGCAGGTCACGCTGCCGGTGATGCCCAGCCCCGTGACGGAGGCGCCGCCCTGCAGATAACTGATCAGGCCCAGAGTATTGCTGGTGCTGTTGATGTACAGGTTGCGGATAACGTGACCCTGTCCATCGAAGGTACCGTAGAACTTCTTCAGCGGTGTCCAATCATAGCCCGCCAGCTCGATATCGGCGGTGAGCTTGGCGCTGCTTTTACCGTCCGTGGCGGCGAACCATGCCAGCTCCGCAGCGGTGCCGATCAGATACACGCCGTTGCCGTCCTTCTTGGGCTCGGTCTTGGTCTTGCCGTCCCAAGCGTTTTCACCGACCTTGGGCAGAACGGCGGTCTTGACAGTCAGGACGCCGTCCTTCACATTGGCGGCGTCAGCGCTGCCCAGAGAGAAGCTGCCACGGGTGACAACATAGCCATCCTTCACCAGCGTGTAGGTATAGGGGCCATAGCCCAGCGTATAAGTGCCGTCCTCGTTGGCGGTAATCGGGGTCTTGCCATCGCGGCCCAGCAGGGTGACGGTCACGCCGTCCACGGCCTTGCCGTTTTCATCGGTGATGTTCAGCTTGGTCTTATAGGTGACCTTCTGATACACCGTAACCACCGCGTCAGCATAGTGGTTCATGTAATAGTTGACGGTCACAGCATTGAAGTTGGTGCCCACGCCGGTATCGGTCATGCTATACAGGAAAGCGAAGGGGTTGGCAGCAGCATACATGCTGCCGTAGGTGTAGCCGTTGGTAAGGGTGTACTGCGCGGTGGCCGCGCCATCGGCGAGGGTCACATCCTCTGGGATGGTGACGGTGACGGTGGCGTTGTCCATCTTCTGGTACTGGCCCAGCGTACCCTCGTACTTGGTCTCACCGGCGAAATAGGTGGGCTTGAAGATAGTGGGATTGAAGATGCCGGAGATCTTGTTGACGGCGCGGTACATGCCGTCAAAGCTCAGCTTTACCTGATCGCCGGGCATGATATTCTCGCCGGGGTTGGAGACATTCTCAGCGGTGATGGTGACCTTGGCCACGCGCACCAGACGGTAGCTGACGCCGGTGGAGTCGGTCATCTTGAGGATAACGGTGCCGCCCTTGCCGTTGCCGATGGTGTTGAAGCCAGCCAGAGGAACGGCGTAATTGCCGTCAGCGTCGGCGGAAACGGACTGGAAGCCGGAAACGGTGGTCTTCATGCTGTTGTCGGTGGCAGCCAGCGCGTATTCCACCTTCACGCTGCCGGTGGCGTTGACAGTGAAGTCCAACGCAGGGTTCGTCTCACTGGTTTCATAGAACCATGTGTCGTAGTTATAGTCCCAATCCTCGGAGCGGGTAGTGGTGACGCCGGAAGCCATGTTGTACTTCACCTTCGCGTCGGCGGTGCCGTGGGTCACGCCGGTACCGCCCACCACGATGACGCCCACACGCTCAGGGCTAGTGGCGGGGAACAGGCCGCCGTGGCTGCCGTGATTGCTGGGGTTCACGTCCACGCTGTCATAGTAGACGGCGATGATGGAATCCTGCGTACCGGGGGTAACGTCCGCCCAGTTGGCGGTGGCGTTACCGCCGTTAACGGGGCTGATCGCAGCATCGCCGATCAGGGTGTTCCAGTGGAAGTCAGGCTCCACCATGATGTTGCCCGCGTCGGAGTTGATGAGCTGCCAGTGACGGTAGGCGCGGATACGGGTAGTGCCGGTAATGGCTTCGTAGCCGCTGGGGTCCAGATTGACCTGTAGGTCGGCCTCGTCACGGTTGATGGTCTGAGTACCCAGATTGCTGAAATCGTGAGAAACGCGATCCGTGGCGGCGCTCTCGGCAAAGGAGACGGTCAGCTTGCCGCTCTCGCTCTGGCTGGCCAGCCAGCCCGCCTGGGTCACATGGGTATCGTCGCTGAGACGCCAGGTGTAGTTGCCATTGCTCTTGGAGATGAAATACTGGGCGGTCTTGGTCTTGCCGTCCTCGCTGGTCGTCCACTCTGTCTCAGGCTCCACCTCAGTGGTGTTGAAGTTGTTCCACTGGAAGTACAGGCCGAAGGTGGCGTCAGTGGGAACGGTGACGGTCAGCTCTATGCGGGTGTTGATGGTCAGCACTTTTGCAGTAGCCGCTCTGTAGCTGGCAGTGAAGGTCTGGTTGATGTTCTGGGTGAAAATGTAGCCTTCGATATCGGGATAGGCGTAAGTGTTGTACAGGCAGGCGTTGCCGGCCGCGTACAGCACAGTGGGATAGTAAGTATAATTGTCCTTGACATAGGCATCGCCCATGGTGGTATCGCAGCCCATGATGGGGCAGTTCACGCGGATGTGATACTCATCCGCAGTGAAATAGGTATTGTCCGTCTTTCTGCTGCTGGTATAGAAGGAGACGCACTGGAGGTAGATGCTGTTGCCGCCGCCTGCGCCGCCGTCCACGTTCTTGTCGGTGGGCAGGTTCAGCGTCATGCCGCCCAGCGCCTTGCCGTCAGCGGTAAAGGCACGGTAGGCATAGCGGCCCGCCGCCAGCTTGGCGTAGAGCATCTGGTAGTTGTTGACCAGCTTGCCCTTGGCGGGATCATACTGTTCCTCGCCCTCGGCAGGGGTGTTGGTGAAGTTGCTGTACAGGAACACGTCCTTGAGCTCGTCGCCCAGCACCTCGTTGCCGTCGGCGTCCTTGGTGACGTTATACAGCTTGATGACGGGATAGCCGCCGGTGTAGTCCTTGCCCACGAAGAAGCTGAACTCCATGGTGGGGTTATCCTCCACGGTCAGGGTCAGCGTCCAGGTATCGGAGAAGTTCTCGCCGTCGAAGGAGGCATAGAAGCGGTAGATATACGTGCCCGCCACAGTCTCGGTGAGCTGGATCAGGGTGCCGCCGAAGAGAGCCTTCTCGAACTTCTGCTTGGCGCCCCAGCTCTGGCCGTTGTCGGCGGAGCGCTCATAATAGTAGTTCTCGTAGGTGAGGCCCTCGCCGTCAAAGATCTTGCCCGCCTGCAGGTCGCTGAGCAGATAGGCGGTGCCGGTCTGGACGGTGGCGCTGGCGGTGGGGGAAACGCCGTCCTTCAGCTTGGGAACGGCCACAGCGGGGGTCGTGACCTCGCCCTCGGCGGGCACAGGCTCGGCGTTCGCGTCGCCGTTGGCGGGAGCAGGCGTCTCGCCGCCGCTCTTATCCGCGTTGGCGGGGGTGGTCTGGCCCTCGTCGGGGGTGACGGGGGCGGTGGGTTGGTCATTGCCGTCGGTTGTGACGACGGCGGGGGTAACTTCCTCCGCGAACGCCGCCACGGACAGGTTGCCCATCAGGGACAGCACCATGGTCAGCGCCAGCAGCAGAGAAAGCAGCCGTTTGCTTGTTTTCATGTGTTTTTGGTTCCTTTCTATGATTTTTCTCTATATAAAGCCTTTCGGCAGAAAGCACTCCGAGGAAAGCTCCCGCCGAAATCGTCATCGCCGACTTGGCAGCGTCCCGGTGCAGGCAGGAGCTTTTCCGGACGGCCCTGGGCGTATCTGACTGATCCCAAATTGGGCTTCACAGTGACCTGTTCGCGGGGATTTGCACCCCATTCCGCCTCCGGCGCAGTGCGCCGGGCGGGCCGTCCGGTATGCAGTTTTGGATGGCTGTCAGCTCACGCGGAGGCGAGCGGTGGCCGGTGCGAGGCGGGCGGCGTCGCTGCCCGCCTTGGGATCGACAGCCAGCAGGTAGTAGGTACCGGGTTTCTCGTTGACGACGTACTGGAAAGCATCGCCGCTCCCGGCGGGCGCGATCTCAGCCAGCTCCGTCCACTGTTCGTTGTAGAGCTTGACTGTCATACCCTCGACGGGCTGGAAGCTCTCGCTGCCGCCGTCGGCCACGGATTTGGTTTCGTACTTCAGGGTGTTGAAGGTCAGCGTTTCTCCGGCCTTGACGGTGTATTCGTCCTTGTCAAAGCAGGTGAACGCGCCGCCGTCGCTCCAGAAGTTCCAGTCGCTGAACAGTGCCACGTCAATGGTATCGCCGTTGCTCAGCAGAATGTAGTCCGCCGTGGCGCCCCAACCTGGCCCCATCAGGGGATATACGTGGTTGCGGTAGTACATGAGGTTTTCATCGTGGCCCCAGAAGTTCGGCATGTACATGCTGGTGGCGGAGCCGCTGATGGTCAGCGCCGGGCCGGGCCAGCTGGCCGTCTGCTTCCCCAGAATGTCATATACCTCTCGGTATCTGTCGCTCTGGCCATCGACCACCTTTTTCGTGCCGGAGGTCACTTCCTCCGGGGTATAGCCCTTGCAGTACACACCCAGCAGGTACAGATACAGGTGCAGAACGGTAGGCCGCTCCACCACCACGTCGTCTATATAGCTGCCGCCGCCCCGGCCGTTTTCGGTGTGGTAACGGTAGAACTCCGCAAGCCCCTGATTCTCCAGATCGAAGTAGGGCACCTCCACCTCCAGATGGGCGATGGGAGTACCGTCGACGCCGTAGATGGGTACGCCGTCGTTGGAAACGGTGACGTAGACGGTCACGCTGTCGGCATTCTCCTCGTCATAGTCGTACTGGCCGGGGTCTCCGGCGGCGCTCTTTGTAACGGTAACCGTCAGGTGATAGACTGCCTGCACCGCGCTGTCGGCGCCGCACACGGCGGTGATGGTCAGGAGATAGTCGCCTGTCTTGCTGTTGGTGAAGGACAGGTAATCGCCCTTATCGTCCGCGGCCAGCTTGGTGTGCTTGCCCAGTCCCTCGCCGGACAGCGTGTAGGTAACGCTGTCCGGGCAGGTGTCGAACACATCGCTCATGTACAGGGTATACATCCCGCCCTGCTCCACCTGCGCCGTTTCGGGCGCGGTGCTTTTTACGGTGATGGCGTGGCAGGGAACGGGCCACTGGCCCTCGGTCAGATAGCCGTACAGCGCCGCTGCGTCCGCGATATCCTGCTTGCCGTCGCCGTTGACATCCAGCCGGGCGAGGGTGGCGGGGTCGGTGATGGTGTTCTTATCGCAGCAGTACTCATACAGGTATTGCAGGTCGTACACGTCCACCGCGCCGTCGCCGTTGATATCGCCCTTCACGGCGGCTCTGGCCGGGGCGGAGGACAGAGAGGCGGTCACGCCCTTCAGGGCGGTACGGTCAACGGCTCCGGCGCTGGACGCGCTGCCCAGCAGTCTGGCCGTTCCGCCGCCGCTGGCAGCCATCGTCTGAGGGACGGCTGCGGAGGTATCGCTCTCCGGCCAGCTGCCCTGCGTCAGAAAATCGTACAGCGCCGCCACGTCCGAGATGTTCGTCAGGCCGTCGCCGTTGACGTCCAGCCGGGCGAGGGTGGCCCTGTCGGTGATGGTGCTGTTGTCGCAGCAGTACTCATACAGGTATTGCAGGTCGTACACATCCACCGCGCCGTCGCCGTTGATATCGCCCCGGTCATAGGTCTTGCCGGTGACGGAGATGGGAATGTCGGTCTTGGCCGCCCGGATCACAGGCTCGCCGTCCGCGCCGCTCTGGTACATGACGGGCACGTAGGTCAGCTCAAAGTAGCCGTCGTCCGCTGCGGTGAGGGTATCGCTGTAGGTGAAATATTCCACCTTGACGCCGTTGATGGTGCGGCTGACCGGCAGAACGCGGCTCTCGCCGTTGGTGTAATAGACGGTCAGCTCCATGCCGGTGGGGTCGAAGGCCTCGCCCTCGTTGTAGCTCATTTTATCCGGCAGCTTCGTCACCTCCACCTTATCGACGGTGCTGGTCAGCGCCATCAGATAGGCGGAGTCGTTCTTGAAGAACACCGTGCCCTTGCTGTCGGCAATGGGAGAGCAGATGGCGTACTGCGCCTGATCGTTGGCGGGGGTGAACAGGGCGTAGGCAGTCTCCACCGTGCGGGTGCTGCCGCCCTCCTGATAGGTCTCGGTGGTGGTTTTGCCGGGAGCCGTTCCCGTATCCTCCAGCAGCC
Source organism: uncultured Eubacteriales bacterium (assembly GCA_900548615.1). Lineage (GTDB taxonomy): Bacteria > Bacillota > Clostridia > Oscillospirales > Oscillospiraceae > Vescimonas. Next base: position 12,713 of record URKW01000036.1, read on the forward strand.
GCAATGTGCCGGGGGTGAAGTTGTCAAAGAAGTAGACGCTGGGGTATTCATAGGCGGTGGTCAGCAATCCGGAGGTCTGGGGATAGCCCTTGGTGGGCACACTGTAGAGCACGCTCATGGAATCCAGATCCACCACGGTGATGTTGTGGCCGGTATACGCGCCGAACTGAGACGTGCCGGACACGCCGATATAGGCCCGGCCCTTATACAGCACCGGCGTACAGGTGCTCATGGCCGGTGTTTTCTCGCTGCCGCTGCCGTTGCTGAGGGCGCAGAAGCGCGTATCCGTGATCTTCCAGCCGTCCGCCGTCTGCGTCACGGCGGCGGAGTAGAGATACCCTCCCTTGGAGGTGAAGTAGAAGCGTCCGTCCCCGTCTCTGGCGATGGAGCTGCGCACGTCGCCCCGCAGGCCGTCCCAGCGATCCAGTTCTTCACCGGTGGAGGGATCAAGGCACAGCAGCGCACCGGTGGCGCTGGAGGATCGATCCTGTCCGTCGTCGGCGCCCACCAGCAGATAGTCGTCGCAGACATACGCACCCGCCCAGTAGAAGCCGCCCATACGGGTATACGTCCAGCGGGCCAGCTTTTTTTCACTGCCGCTGGTGGGATCCTCGTCGGTGGCGGACAGGCAGACGAAATTGGCGTTCTCCTGCTCCTGATTCCAGAATCCGGTATACACATAGCCGTCATGGTAGGTCAGGGGACAGTTGGGCTGGCCGCCCAGCATGTCCTGATAGATCCACAGGGACTCCAGCGTGGCGGCATCAAAGGCCTGCACCGTGCCGCTGCTGAGGGCCACGAACAGCATGCCGCAGTCGGGGCCGTAGGTGGCGGAGGTGATGGCGAAGCTGGAGGTATCGCACATGGCGCCGGTGGCCACCACCGTACCGGTGACGGATTCCACCTTGTACAGCGTCCTGCCGCTGTAGACGATCAGGAACTCCACGCCGCCCTCCTCGATAAGAATGGGGCAGCCCAGCGCGGAGGTGCTGTAGCCGTCGCCCAGCTTATTGGCCCAGCTGAGCACGGCGGTATCGCTGGAGGTGGGGGTCTTGGCGTTCACCACGCCGTTGGCGTTGTCATTGCCCCGGAAGGAGGGCCAGCTGGAGGTGACGCCTGCGCCGTGGCTGGAGACGGGAGCCGCGGCCAGCGAAATGACGATCTCCTCCGCCTTGCCGGCGGCGATCTCCTGCGTGTCGCCCACATAGCCGGAGCAGGTGGCCACGCAGGTGTAGGTCAGGCCCTCCACCAGCGAGAACGTGCCGTCGTCATTGGGCCAGACGCGGGAACCGCTGCGCATTTCGTACACGGCGGCCAGCGCGCCGTCAATGGTTTGTTTGGTGTCCTTATCCTGAATAGTGACGGTGGTGTCAATAGGCGCGCCCTTTTTCAGCGTCAGGGTATAGGCGCGGGCCTGATGCCCCTCCGCGGTGCAGGCGGTCAGGGTAAAGGTCTCCTGCTTTTTCGTCTCGTCCAGCGGCAGGGTGACGGTAACGGTCTCCGCCGTTTCCCCGGTCTCCGGATCCACCTTCGGCGCGTAGACCTGGCCGCCGTTTACCTGCACACTGTAGCCCGTGACGAAGGGTGTCACCGTCAGCACCGCCTCCTGGGCGGAGCCGAGGACGGTGGTCTGATAGTCATACTGCTTCCAGTAGAAGCCGTCGTAGTCGGCGACCTCGCCCTTGATCACCGGATAGTACGCCGTCTCCATGCCGTCCACCGACAGCGACATGTCCGCCAGTGTCAGCACTCTGGCGAAATCCACCAGATAGTCCTGCTCAAAGGTGACCTTCTTCTCGCTGTCCTCCCGGGAGACGAGGAGGGTGAAGCGGAAGGCTTCCGGCCCCGTCTTTGCCAGACTGGACGCGAATGTGCCGGAGGTTATCCCGCTGGGCACGTTCGTATCCTTGCCATCGGTACGCGGCACGCGGATCTTGCAGCTCTTGTCCTGAACGGCGACAGCCCAGACGTATACGCTGTTGTTCCGGTCGTCCATCTGCGAAGCATAGACGTGGGTGCCGGCACGGAACTGTTCCGCGGGCAGATACACGCTGGAGGTGCCGACGGCGCTGGCCGCCAGCTTCAGGCTGGTCAGGTAGTCGTCCGTCTCCGGCGTGACAGCCGTGATGGTCAGGGACGTGTCGCCCTCCTTGGGAGCGGCGAAAATGCCCTTGGCGTGGTAGTACTCGTTCTTTGTGGCGATGTAGGTATAGCTGCTGTCGCCGGGGGTCAGGGGATAGGTGCCGTCGGCGTCCACGCCGATCTCCGCACCGGCGGCGTTGAAGATGCGCACCGTCACGTCATCATCGTGCTTTACCGTCAGGGGGACGGCGGCCCTTCTGGTGACGGTGAGGGTATAGGTGGTGGTTCGTCCGCTCTCCGGCATGGTGACGGCGATGGTGGCTGTGGTGTCGCTGTCTTCCGCCAGCGGAAGGGTATATGTGCCGTCCCCGTCAAGCTGACCGCCGTTCACCGTAACGGTATAGCTGCTGTTCCGGGCAGGCCGCAGCACCACCGATTCCGTGGTGACCACGCAGGCGTATTCCGTGGTGGTGCCGGAGAAGTCCAGCTTCTGGTCAACGCCGCCCGCCATCACGCTGAGACCGTAGAGGGTAGGGGTGCGCTCCAGCGTCAGCTCCCACGCCTGATACATGGTATAGCCGTCCATGTCGGCGCGGGCCTCCAGACGCAGGGCGCTGCCCTGTGTACCGGCGGTCAGCACGTCCGCCAGCGCCTGATGGGTGGATTCCCAGCTGCGGCTCTTGTCGACCTTCTTGCCGTTGACGTCGGTATACATGGCGCAGAGGGTAACCTTGCTGCCGTTCCACTGGTAGGTCTTGCTCTCCAGATCAGCGCCGGGCACACCGTACAGGTACAGCCCGCCGGTGGGGCCCACTGTGTCGGGCACCAGCGCCACCGTTCCGTCCTGTTCCATGGGGTAGCGGTTTTCCGCCGCGTCGCCGCCGTTGACTGACCGCAGCACCGGCTGAGCCATCCACGCCACGCCCTGAGGAACGCGCAGGGTCGTCAGCGTCTCGTCCGCCACGGTCACGCTGCCGTCCTCCGCCACCGTCATGACACCGGACGCGCCGTTCAGGCCGGAGGTCAGGGTGAAGGTATAGCTGCCCGCCGCCAGCGCGGGGGGTTCGTTGGTAAAGGTCTTTTCGTTTCCGTAGGGATCCGCCGCCGTGAAGGTGTAGTCCGTCAGCAGCTGGCCGGTAAGACCCAGAAACCGCACGTTCAGCGGCTTGGTCTCCGCGTTTTCGTACTGCGTATAGGCCTCCATCCGCTCCGTCAGCGCCGTGGACAGCGCCGTCAGCTCGTCGGCGGTCTTTTTCACCGTCAGCGCCTTGGCGGCGGCGTCATACTCCTGCCGGGCGAACTTCTGCATCTGGGGCTTTTCCGCCTCCTGCCACGCCAGCATGGCGCGGCCCAGCGCGCACAGCGCCGAGGCGGTCTCCTCGTTCAGCGTGTCATAGGCGGTCAGGAACAGGAACGCGCCCACGCTGTCGGCGCGCTGCTCCAGATCAAAGCTGCCCTTGTCGTCGCTGCGGGAATAGTTGGCCGACACGCCGTCGATGGCGGTGACGAAGCCGTTGACCGTTTCCAGCCCGTCGAAGGTATGGGGCGTTTCCTCACGGTTCTGCAGCGCCAACAGCGCCTCGCGCACCGTCTGGTTCGGCTGATAGGGAACGCGCTCCGGCGCGATGAGCACCTCCACATTGGTGGCGGCAAACAGCAGGAAGCTGTTGTCGTCCGTCAGCTCCGTGTCGGCACTCTCCGCCGCAGGCTGGACTTCCGCCGGGGTGGTTTCCTCCGCGGCGGACGGCTCCTCCGCCGTCTGTTCCGTCAGGGTCTGCTCTGTGGTCTCCGGGGACGGCTGGACGGCCCACGCGGTGGTGGGTAGCAGGCTCAGGGTCATGACCAGCGCCATGAAAAGCGATACGATCCGTTTTTTCACTCCGCTTTTCCTCCTTAATACATGCATAGGATCCATTTCTGATACAGCTTCTGCCAGGGCTTCAGCTTCCGGCGGAAGCACCGCAGCGTGTCGTCGGCAAAGTACCGCATCTGGCTGCGCTGGGTCTCGGTGATGGGGTGGGAACTGTAGCGGGCCTCGGCATTCAGCCAGACCAGCGCCGGGAAGTCCACCGGCTTTCCCGCCCAGTCCGACACGGCCTTGTCCTGCTGAAGCAGCGAGCCGTTTTCACGGGGCAGGCCGCCGTGCCACATCAGCTCCATGGCGTAGGCGAACAGGGCCGCGGTGGCGGCGGCGCGGTCAGCGCCGTCAAAGGCGGCGGCGCGGCGTTTGCACGTCCGGCGGCGGCGCAGCACCACAAACAGGATGGCCGCCAGCAGCGCCAGCGCCAGCAGGAGCAGCAACCACCGGCCCACATGCAGCCGGGACAGGCTGCTGCGGAGGGTGGAGGAAAGCTCCTTCCAGATGGTGATGACCTGAGGCTGATCGGCGGTCTGATCGGGTATTTCCACGGTGCTGTGGCGCACCGTACTGTTCTGATTTCCGCCGCCGTCCTGCGCCTGGGCGCCGGTCAGGTCGGCGTCGTTATCCGGCTGGAACCAGCGCCAGTCGGACTCCGCCATCACGTTCAGGTAGGGGGTGGCCGTTTCAAAGGGGATCCAGCCCACGCCGTCCTCGTAGTACTCCGCCCAGGCGTGGGCGTCGTCGGCGGTCAGGGTCAGGGTAGTCTCGCCGGTCTTGCCGGACACCATGTCAGGCGTGACGAGATAGCCCTCCACGTACCGGGCGGGGATGCCGTAGTACCGCAGCATCATCACCGCCGTCGTGGCGTACTGCACGGCGCTGCCCCGGCCGGTCTCCTGCAGGAAGCTGCTGACGGGGTCGGCGTCCTCCGGCAGCGCAACGGGGGACTCGTCATACTCCACCATTTCCGCGAGACAGGAGCGGATGCGGCTCTTGGCCTCGTAGGAGGTGATGGAGGCGGGCGCTTTGCCCAGAAAACCCGTCAGCGTTTTTTGGGTGTCCTCCGGAATGGTCAGGTAGTTGTCATAGACCAGCTGGCGATAGACGGTCTCCTGTGCCAGATAGTTCTTCAATTGGGGATCCTCCAGATGCTGGCTCAGCACGTCCAGCAGCTCATAGGCCCGGGCGGTCAGGTTACCGGAGGTGGTGTAGGCGTAGTGCTTTTCCCCTTCCGGCAGGGTATCTCGCAGCTGATAGGGGTCGCACACGCCGCTGTCCGACAGCTCATAGGGCAGCAGGGCGAAGCGGCGGCACGCACCGGAGACGTCGATCTGCACGTCAATCTGCGGCGTGTCCAGCTTCAGCAGCGCCGCCAGCTGGCTCAGCTGGGTCTGGGAGAAGAAATCGGCGCTTTGCAGCCAATATACGTCGTTGGCCTGGTGGGACAGCTCACCCGCGTCCAGCGCCGTCCATCCGTCGCGGGTATAGCGCTGGCCGATGAAGCCCCGCAGATACAGGGACTCCGGCCGGGACAGGGTAACATCCAGCATGGGAGTATCGGAAAAATCCACACCGGTGGAAAAATCGCCCTCTGGCATGGCCTGAGCTTCGTTTTCATAGCGCAGGGCGTGAACCGCCTTGCGGACGGTCTCGCCGGCGGATGTCGTATTCCACGACGCGCCCAGCCCCGTGATGACCGTGACGCCCACGGTCAGCGCCGCCAGCAGTACCGCCAGCGCCGCCGTCCACAAGGACACGGCGGGGGAGCGGCGGCAGCTTCTCCGGCTGCCCAGACACAGCAGCGCCGCGCCCAGACACAGCAGCGCCAGCCACCACGCGCCGTCGGCGCTGCCGCTGACAGCGGCCA
>URKW01000037.1 GCA_900548615.1 uncultured Eubacteriales bacterium
TACGACTAAAACGCCAGCTCTCGCATAACGAGAACTGGCGTTCTTTGACAGGCTGCCGTGTTTTTTCGCCCATAAATGGGCGAAAAAACACTCTCTCCGCGCAAAGTATTTTTTGCCACGCACATGTCGCGGCAAAAAATGATCCAAATTGTTCGCCGCCATAGCGGGCGGCGAATTCTGCGAAGCTTTTGTGCCAGACTGGGAGCCATCAAGTGCTGCTTGATGGCTCTTTTTCATCCCCCTTTGTGTGAATGCACAACAGGTGAGAGAATGCTTTGGAGGATATGACAAAATAATTCTTGCGGCGAAACACACAAAAACGGTGGGTGATTGCTGTCGAATTTTCTTGCAAATGGCCGGAATGTAAAAAAGGGGGTTGACAAATCCGGCGGAAAGCGTTACTATGCCACCATCCAAGGCGGACACGCCATTGAGAACCGAGGAAAGGAGAAAATCAGTGATGAAGAAGCTGAGCGTGATGATGATGTCCATGGAGATGTGCATGTGCAGCATGTGCATGTTTCGTCGCGCTCAAATTGGTCAACTGATTTTCCCTGACGGTAAGGCGTCCTGCTGAAACAGGATGAATAACAGTCATGAACGGTGGAAGGTCGATTGACCTGCCGCCGTTTTATTTTTGTTCTTCACCCAAAACCTACATTGATGAAAAAAGGAGACAAACATCATGAAAAAGCACAACTACTTCGTGAAGCTGGCCGCGCTGGCACTGGCGCTGGTCCTGACCCTGAGCCTGACCGCCTGCGGCGGCAGCAACACCGACAACAGCGGCGACAACGCCGGTGACGAGCAGAAGCCCGTCGTCAAGATCGCAGTTCCCAACGACACCACCAACGAGGCCCGCGCACTGCTGCTCCTGCAGGAGAACGGCATCATTAAGCTGAAGGACGGCGTGGGCATCACCGCCACCAAGAACGACATCGAGGAAAATCCCTACAACGTTGAGATCGTCGAGGCCGAGGCCGCTCAGCTGCCCAACCAGCTGCAGGATGTGGACTACGCCGTCATCAACAGCAACTACGCCATCAGCGCCGGTCTGAACCCCGTGAATGACTCCCTGCTGATCGAGGGCAGCGCCTCCGCTTACGCCAACATCCTGACCGTGAAGGAAGGCAACGAGAATGAGCCCAAGATCCTGGCCCTGAAGGCCGCTCTGGAGAGCCAGCAGGTTGTTGATTTCATCAACGAGACCTACAACGGTTCCGTGATCTCCGTGGTGGAGAACCCCACCGACGGCTATGACGCCACCGTGGATTACGACGCCCTGAACGGCGAGACCATCACCATCGCTGCCACTCCCGCTCCCCACGCCGAGATCCTGGAGGTCGTCAAGACCATCCTGGCCGACAAGGGTATCACCCTGAACATCCAGGTCTTCAACGACTACGTGCAGCCCAACACCGCTGTCGAGGACGGCGCTGTGGATGCCAACTACTTCCAGCACCTGCCCTATCTGGAGGACTTCAACGCCCAGAACGGCACCCACATCGTGTCCATCTCCGCTGTCCACGTTGAGCCCATGGGCCTGTACGGCGGCAAGCAGACCACGCTGGACGCTGTGAGCGCCAGCAAGTAAGGATTCAGGAGGGAGACGTCCATGATCGAACTGAAACACGTCAGCAAGACGTTTGATTCCGGCTCCGCCGGAGGGGTAGACGCGCTCAAGGACGTCTCCCTTACCATTGAGGATGGGGACATCTACGGCATCATCGGCATGTCCGGCGCGGGCAAGAGCACGCTGGTGCGGTGCATCAACCTGCTGGAGCGGCCCACAAGCGGCGAGATCGTGGTGAACGGCCAGCGGCTGGACACCATGACCCCCGCCCAGCTGCGTGAGGCCCGCCGGGGCATCACCATGATCTTCCAGCACTTCAACCTGCTGATGCAGCGTACCTGTCTGAAGAACGTATGCTTCCCCATGGAGCTGGTGGGCGTGAAGAAGGCCGAGGCCGAGGAACGCGCTCGTCAGCTGCTGGAGCTGGTGGGCCTGCCTGACAAGGCGGACGCCTATCCCGCCCAGCTGTCCGGCGGCCAGCAGCAGCGTGTGGCTATCGCCCGCGCACTGGCCACCGATCCCAAGGTGCTGCTGTGTGACGAGGCCACCAGCGCCCTTGACCCCAACACCACCCGCCAGATTCTGGAGCTGATCCGGGATATCAACAAGAAGCTGGGCATCACCGTTGTCATCATTACCCACCAGATGAGCGTGGTAAAGGAAATTTGCAGCCATGTGGCCATTCTGGATGGCGGCGTGGTGGCGGAGTCCGGCATGGTGGGTACGGTGTTCGCCGCCCCTAAGTCCGCCGCGGGACGGCGGCTGGTGTTCCCCGGCGGCGCCGACGCGCAGGTGTACGATCCCGCCGAAGAGCGGCTGGTGCGTCTGGTGTTCAAGGACAGCAAGACCACCAGTACCCCCATGGTGGCCCGTCTGGCGGCAGAGGAGGGTATCTTCTGCAACGTCATCTCCGCCAGCACCCAGAGCCTGTCGGAGGAGGTCTACGGCACTATGATGCTGGGCATCCCCAGCGCTCACTTTGACCGTGCGGTCAAGTTCATTCAAACCATCGCCAACGTGCAGGTAGAGGAGGTCGACCACAATGTACAGTAATCTGTTCAGCGCCCAGTCCGTTCAGGACTTGATGACGGTGCTGCCCTCTCTGCCTTACGCCATCTGGGAGACCTTCTACATGACCGTGCTCAGCACGGCCCTGTCTCTTGTCATCGGCCTGCCGCTGGGCGTGCTGCTGGTGGTGGGGGAGAAGGGCGGCGTTCTGCCGCTTCCGGGTTGGCTGCTGCAGGTGCTGAACGTCATCATCAACCTGCTGCGCTCCGTCCCGTTCCTGATCCTGATGATCATGGTGTTCCCCCTGTCCCGCCTGCTGATCGGCACCACCATCGGCACCACGGCCACCATCGTTCCGCTGGTGGCGGCAGCATTCCCCTTTGTGGCCCGTCTGGTGGAGACCAGTCTCCGCGAGGTGGACGGCAACATCATCGAAGCCGCCCAGAGTATGGGCGCCACCCCCATGCAGATCATCTGCAAGGTGATGATCCCGGAGAGCGTGCCCTCCCTGATCCAGAACGTCACCATCGCCCTGACCACCATTCTGGGCTACTCCGCCATGAGCGGTATCATCGGCGGCGGCGGTCTGGGCAAGATCGCCATCGACTACGGCTACTACCGCTATAAGTATCTGGTGATGCTGGTGGCCGTTGTGCTGCTGATTCTGCTGGTGCAGCTGTTCCAGACGATCGGCACCTGGCTCAGCAAGAAGTGCGACAAGCGGCTGAAGTAAATTTACCTGTTCTGCAAAAAAAACCTCCGCATGGCCGATGGCCATGCGGAGGTTTTTTATAGCTTGATATCGCAGCGCATGCTCATGACGGCGCTGCCGCCGATGCGGACAGTCACCGTGCCGCCATCGTCATACAGACGGCTGCGGATCTGTGAGGGGCGGGGCATGTGCTCGCCTTGCACAAAGAGATTCTCCTCCTCCGGCCGCACCATGCCGTGAAGGTAGAGGTAGTAGGTCAGCGCACCGTTGCTGGTGCCGGTGGCGCACTCCTCCGGAATGTCGTAGAGGGGCGCGTAGTTGCTGCAATACGCGGTGCAGTCCTCGCCGCCGGGGCAGAACATGTGAACGCCGGTAACGTCATAGCGGCGGGACAGCTCCGTGACCGCCGCCTCGTTCTGCACTGCCTGCAGCAGCGTTTCGTGATCCCGGACAGGCATCATGATATCCGCAAGGCCGGTGGACACGATCCACGGCTCCAGACCGTCGGGTCGGTGGTCTACGGTCAGACCGTAGGCGTCGTACAGTTCGGGCCATTCCTCTGCCGTCAGCTTCCGGATCAGCTTCGGCGGCGCCATGTCCATCCACACCGTGCCGCCGGACACGCCGATGTTCAGGTCGGACGCCTTGGTGTGGGCGATGTGGCTGCCGTCAGCAATCAGACCCTCCTGCCGCAGCAGGGCAAAGGAGGCGATGGTGGCGTGGCCGCACAGGTCGACCTCACCGGCGGGGGTGAAATACCGAAGCGTCACGCTGCCGTCGTCGTTGACGGTCACAAAGGCCGTCTCCGAATGCTTGAATTCCGCCGCGATCTGCTGCATCATCGCGTCGCTCAGCGGACGCTCCGGCAGGGCAACGCCCGCCTGATTGCCGCCGAACAGCTTCTCGGAAAAGGCGTCCATCACATAGGCTTTCATAGGGCAGGAGCCTCCTTAAAAGGTGTATTTTTTCTTGTATTCGTCATAGTACCGGGCGAAGGAAGCGTCCTTTATGGCCTTGACGCTGTTGAGATATTCGTGGGTGTCGAAGCTGTCGCTCTCCACCTCGATGACAGCCACGGCGATGTTGGAGCAGTGGTCGGCCACGCGCTCATAGTTGGTCAGCAGATCGTTGAACACAAAGCCCTGGTTCAGCGTGCAGACGCCCTGTTGGAGACGATCCACATGGTGGGATTTCATCTCGTCGCACAATCCGTCGATGATCTCCTCCAGCGGCTCCACACGGGCGGCTAGCTGCAAGTTCCCCTCGATGAAGGCGTCCACAGAGATAGCCAGGATCTCCATCACAGCGCCCTCCAGCACCTCCAGCTCGTGCAGGGCGCTGGACGAGAACTCGATCTTCTTCTCATCGATCTCCTGACACACGTCCGCCACGTTGCAGGCGTGGTCGGAGATACGCTCGAAGTCGGAGATGGTGTGGAGGTATTTGGCCACCTCCTCCGTCTGCTCCGGAGACAGAGAGCGGGCCGTCAGCTTCATCAGATACGTGCCAAGCTTGTCCTCATAGCGGTCGATCAGCTGCTCCGTCTCGTCCACCTGCTCATAGCCCTTGTCGCTGTAAGCGCCGCGCAGACCCATGGCGTGCAGCAGGTTGCCCCGCGCCTTTTCCGCCATGGAGTCCGTGACCAGACGGCTCTGCTCGATGGCCAGCGCCGGGTGCTGGAGGAAGCGCTCCTCCAGACGATCCATGTCGTGCTGTGCCATCAGTTCGCCGCCCTTGTCGGGGATCAGCCAGACCACCAGCTTTTCCAGCAGGGGAATGGCGGGGGTCAGGACGATGATGGTAGCCAGACGGAACAGGGTATTCATCAGCGCCACGGTGACGGTGGTCATGGTGACGGTCATAAAGGTAAAGTGGAAGATAGCGTTGGCGGTATAGAACACCAGCGCCCAGATGGCCGCGCCCAGCACGTCGATCAGCAGGTACACAAAGGCGGTGCGCTTGCCGCTGATATTGGCGCCCAGCGCCGACAGCAGCACGGGCACAGCGGCGCCGATGGCGATACCCATGGTGATGGGCAGAGCAATCTCGAAGGTGATGGCGCCGGTGCCGGACAGCACCTGCAGAATACCCACGGCGGCGCTGGCGCTTTGCAGTACGCTAGTGAACACCAGACCCACCAGAATACCCAGCAGGGGGTTGGAGAACTTGGTGAGGATATCGATGAAGGCCTGACTCTCCTTCAGGGGAGCCACCGCGCCGGACATGGCAGTCATGCCGTACATCAGCACCGCAAAGCCCAGCAGGATATTGCCCAGATGCTTGCGGGTGGGCTTGCCCTTTACCATCCGCAGCAGAATACCCACAATGGCGAACAGTCCCGTCAGCGTGGCGGTGGACAGCAGATCCACCCAGCCGCTGCCGCCGGACAGGCTGTTCAGGCACAGGATCCAGCCGGTGACGCTGGTGCCCAGAATGGCGCCCATGATGACGCCGATGGCCTGCCGCACCTTCATCATGCCAGAGTTGACGAAGCCCACCACCATCACGGAGGTGGCGGAGGAGGACTGAATGACGGCGGTAACGGCGGTGCCCAGCAGCACGCCCTTCAGCGGCGTGCCCGACAGCTTATAGAGCACCAGCTCCAACTTGCTGCCGGCCACCTTTTTCAGATTGTCGCCCATGACGGCCATGCCGTATAAAAACAGCGCAATGCCGCCCAGCAGCGATATGACGTCCGCAATGCCCATGCCCAAACTCCCCCATGTTACAATTAGGATACAGTATCAGTATACATGACCGCCGGTGGTTTGACAAGCTTTGTTATTTTTTCTACATAGATTCTGCCCAATAGTTTAATATAGTATCATCTTAACGAAAACCGTATTTGACAGAAGCTGTTTTTTTCGTTATAATAGAAAAAATACCCCTTTGTACGCTGAGGGAGGAAAGTGAGGAGTACGATCTAAAATGCTCAATGAGCGCAGTCTGGTTTCACAATTCTTACATTTTGTGGCCGCCACGGTGGCCTCGCTGATGGTGTTCAGCCTGTATTCCATTGTGGATGGGCTGTTCGTGGCCAAGGGCGTGGGCGAATACGCTATGGCGGCGGTGAATCTGGCGGTGCCGTTCACCAATGTGCTGTTCTCCATCGGCATCATCTTTGCCGTGGGCACCAGTACCATCATCGCCATCTATCTGGGACAGGGACAGGGGGAAAAGGCCAACAGCCTGTTCTCCCAGAACACCGTGTTGCTGACGTGTATCGGCCTGACCATTACGGTGCTGGTGTTCCTGTTTCTGGAGCCGTTTGCCGTACTGCTGGGCGCGAAAGGCGTCACGTACCAATACACCATCGACTATCTGCAGGGTCTGGCGCCCTTTGCGGTGTGCTTCATTGCGTCCTACAACATGGAGGTGCTCATCAAGACCGACGGCTATCCCCGCATTGCCATCCTGACGGTCATCACCGGGTGCCTGACCAACTGCGTGCTGGACTATGTGGCCATTTTCCTGCTGGACTGGGGCGTGTGGGGCGCGGCGTTCGCCACGGGCCTGTCCCAGCTGCTGACCTGCGTGATCTATCTGCGGCACTTCCTGCGGGGCCACAATACCTTCCACTTTGTGAAGTTCAAAATGGACTGGCGCATCTACAAGCGGCTGCTGCCCATCGGCGTGGCCGACGGCGTGACGGAGCTGTGCAACGGCGTGATGATCTTCCTGTTCAACCGTGTGATCCTGCGGTGCCTGGGGGACGACGGACTGGTGAGCTACTCCATCATTGCCTACGTGAACACGCTGATCGTCAACACCATGCTGGGTATCTCACAGGGCAGTCAGCCGCTGGTCAGCTACCACTACGGCAAGGACGACACGGCGGGCTACCGGAAGCTGCTGAGATACGGCTTCACGGCGGTGGCGGCCATGACGGCGGTGATCTTCGCCGGGGTCATGCTCTTCGCGCCGCAGATCGCCGGCATATTCGTGGACGCGGAGAAGCCGTGGCTGGTAGCGGACACTGCGGGTGCTTTGCGGCGATACGGTCTGTGCTATCTGCTGTTGGGCAGCAATATTCTGATGGGCGGCTTCCTTACCGCTGTGGAGCGGCCTGTCGGCGCTATCTGCATCTCCGTGGGCCGGGGACTGGCGTTTCAGGCCACTGCGCTGCTGGCGCTGGCCTTCACCGTGGGCGGCAGCGCCATCTGGTACGCGCCGCTGATCTCCGAGGCGGTCTGCGCGGGTATGGCCGTGTGGTTCCTGCTGCGGTTCCTGAAGCGCGGAAAAGCATAAAAAAGGAAGGACTGATTTGCAGTCCTTCCTTTTTTATATAATGAGAAGATCACGCTTCGGGTGACACCAGCTTGGCGGTACGCTCCTCGATGGGAACGTAATGCCCCTTGATGGTCACGGCACGGTAGGCGGGACGCATGATCCGGTGGCAGGTGATGACCTCCTCCATACGGTTGGCGCACCAGCCTGCGATACGGGCCGAGGCGAACAGCGGCGTGAACACATCCTCCGGAATGCCCAGCATGGTGTATACCAGACCGGAATACATGTCCACATTGGCGCACATGGGGATGTCGCTGTGGCGGCGCTCCTGCACCAGCGGAATGCCCAGCTCCTCCACCTTTTGCAGCAGAGCGAACTCGTCGGCGTAGCCCTTGATCTCCGCCATGTGCTGGGCGTACTTCTTCAGCAGCACCGCACGGGGGTCGGAAATGGTATACACCGCATGGCCCAGACCGTAGAGCTTTCCGGACTTGTCACCGGCCTCGCCGTCCAGCAGCTTGTTCAGATAATCCCGGATAGAGCCGTCGTCGTGGGGATCCACATTTTCCTTGATGTACTGGAACATCTCCATCACCTTGGCGTTGGCGCCGCCGTGCAGCGGGCCCTTCAGGGAGCCCACAGCTCCGGCGATGGCGCTGTAGGTGTCCGTACCGCTGGAGGACATGGCGCGGCACACGAAGGTGGAGTTGTTGCCGCCGCCGTGCTCGGCATGCACCATCAGCATCATGTCCAGCAGATGGGCTTCCTCCTCGGTGTACTGCTTGTCGGGGCGGATCATCCGCAGAAAGTTTTCCGCCGTGGACAGATCGTCCACCGGGAAGTGGATGTGCAGGGAATCTCCCTGGAAATAGTGCCGCTTCACCGCGTAGGCGTTGGCCACGATAGAGGGGAAGCAGCCCACCAGCTTGATGGATTGCAGCAGCATATTCTCCACGGAGGTATCGTCCGGGTTGTCGTCATAGGAATACAGCGCCAGCACACTGCGGGCCAGCTTGTTCATGATGTTCCGGCTGGGGTGCCGCATGATCATATCCTCGGTAAAGCCGTCCGGCAGCTTCCGGGCGCGGTTCATGATCTCGTTGAAGCTGGCCAGCTCCGACTGGGAGGGCAGATAGCCGAACAGCAGCAGATATGCCACCTCCTCATAGCCGAAGGTGCCGGCCTTGCGGTGAGCCTCCACGATCTCGTTCAGCTCGATACCGCGGTAGTACAGCTGGCCGGGCTTGGGAATGCGCTGGCCGTCCTGAATGAAATAGCCCTGCACGCTGCCCACCTTGGACACGCCTGCCAGAACGCCGGTACCGTCGTTGTTGCGCAGACCGCGCTTTACGTCGCCCCGGTAATATTCTTCGCCGATATGATACTCGCTCCGGATCAGCTGGCTCAACGAACCTGCGAATTTTTCCAGAGTCCCGCTGCTTTTGCTCATGCTGATGATCTCCTTTCCGTTGGCCGTCTCATGGCTCTTGCCTCAAATACGAGCCCATTATACTCCCAACATTTTAAATTTGCAAGTATAATTTTTATAAAATTCATTTTCGCATGAGTAAAACGCTAAAAATTTCATAATAAGCAAAAAAATGCATGTTTCACAATCGTGACTTGCATAAAAGGAGGCGGAAATATAAACTTAAAGGCGGGGCATCGCCCCGCCTTCGTTTGTTATTCCGCCTTCGGCTTGTCCGTCTTATACGCAAAGATCACGCCCACGGTGATCAGCACCGCGCCGATGATGCTCATGACGGAGATGGGCTCGCCCAGCAGCAGCCAGCCCACGAACACCGTCACAAAGGGGGAGGCGTACAGGTAGTTGTTGGTCACCACCACGCCCAGCGCCTTAAAGGCGATATTCCAGATGGCGAAGCACACGGCGTTGCCCATCACGCCCAGAAACAGCCAGCTGATCAGCACCTTGGGCTGGGTGAACAGCGGCGCCAGATCGGGCATGCCGTCGGTCAGCAGCATCAGCGGCACCGCCGTGAGGAACGCCCACAGGAACACCCGCCGGGTGACGATGAAGTTGTCGTACTGCTCGGTATACTTTTTGATAAGGATGGAGTACACCGCCCACATCAGCGCCGCCGCCAGCGCCAGCAGATCGCCGATCGGACTGAGGTGGAAGGACATCTGCCCGTTCAGCACCACCAGCACCACGCCTGCAATGGCGATCACCGCGCCGATGTACACGTACTTGCCCAGCCGCTCGTTATTGCGGCTGAACAGCTGCGCCAGCAGCACCGTCAGAATGGGGCTCATGGCCACCAGAATGCTGACGTTGGCAGCGTAGGTGTGATCCAGCGCCGTATTTTGCAGATAGAAGTAGAAGCTGCCGCCGGTGATGCCGATGAGGATGAACATCAGCTCATCTTTCCAGGGCAGCTTCAGTGTCTTGGGCCGCAGCACCCACAGCGTGACGTAGGCAAGGCCCATCCGCAAGGGGATGATCTGGATGGGCGTAAAGTCCACCAACAAATTCTTGGTCAGCACAAAGCAGCTGCCCCATACCAGAATGGTGATGATGGCGAAGATATGCCCCATCACTTTGGATTTTTCCATAGGAAACGCCTCCTGAACTATTTTTTCGCAACATATCTATTATAGAGGAGAGGCTTTCTGAAATCCAGAGGAAAATCCAATTTTCCGCAAAATTTTCAGGGTGAAAAGCCGTTGCCCTTTGTGGAGAAACATGGTATCATGAGAGCGGAACAATTTCCGCGAGGAGGAATCAAATATGCAGCATGCAACATTGGTGGTCATGGCGGCGGGCATGGGATCCCGTTACGGCGGCAACAAGCAGGTGGACGGCGTAGGGCCCCACGGCGAAATTCTGATGAATTACGGCATTTACGACGCGGCTCGTGCCGGATTTGATAAGGTGGTGTTCGTCATCAAGCCGGAGATTCGCGACCTGATCCACCGTCTGGCCGGCGACGCGCTGGAGACGCTGCGCACGCCCGATGGCCGCAAGGTGGAGTTCTGCTACGCGGAGCAGACCTTTGACTCCGTGCCGGACTTCTATCACATCCCGGAGGAGCGCACCAAGCCCTTCGGCACCACCCAGGCGGTGCTGTGCACCCGTGAATTTGTCCACGAGCCGTTCTGCGTCATCAACGCCGACGATTACTACGGCGTGGACGCCTACCGCACCATCTATCAGGCGCTCCAGACCCTGCCCGAAAAGGGCGAGGCCGTCATGGTGGGCTATCTTTTGAAGAATACCGTCACCCAATACGGCACGGTGTCCCGGGGCGTATGCCACACGGCGGACGGAAAGCTGACCGATATCCGGGAGACACTGAAGATCCAGCTGTTCCCCGACGGCAGCATCGCCGACGTGGCCGACGGCCAGCGCCATGAGCTGGACGGCGACAGCGTGGTGTCCATGAATTTCTGGGGCTTTTCCCCGGCGATCTTTGACGGCATGGAGCAGTATTTCCATGATTTCCTCCGTCGCGTGGGAGACGATCCTAAGGCGGAGTGCCTGCTGCCCACCATGGTGGGCGACCTGATGAACAGGGGAGAGCTGTCGGTCTCCGTGCTGTCCTCCGCCGACCAGTGGTTCGGCATGACCTATCACGAGGATCGTCCCCGTGTGGCGGCGGCGCTGCAAAAGCTTCACGACGCGGGAGTGTATCCCGACAAGCTGGCGTGAGATATTGATTTACAGGGCGGGGTGATATCACCCTGCCCTGTGTATTTCTTGTAGGGGCGGACGACGAGCGCTGTGGAGCGCAGCGGAACGAGTGCCCTTGGGGTATCCGCCCGAGGGGAGTTTCGCGCTTCCGAGCGCGAGTCACTTTTGGCCGCTGTCCCAAAAGTGACCAAAAAGACAGCCAGAAACCCAGGTTTCTGGACTTCCTGCGCGCTGTCTCCTTCGCAAATTTGCGCCATTTCACCACGCGTTCGCGGGAAATGGTTGTTATCGTTGCGTATGACGCATCGCCTATCCTTCTTGCACCGCTGCCGCTCACGTTATCAACGGTAGAACTTATTGCGTTGTTCGGCGTAGGTATCAGTGGCAGCGGCGCAGGAGCAGAGACGATCCTTTTAACGACACGAAAAGAGAGATTTTCCGTGATCGTGTGGTAAGCAGTCACAAATCTGTACTACGCATAGCGCGCCCGGAGGTGAAGGAACCGGAGGTTCCTTCTGGCGCTTTTGCCTACTTTTGCCGCTATTGGCAAAAGTAGGTCGCCCCGGAGGGCGAAACCTTCCCTCGCCCCGCAGGGCGAAACTCCCCAAACCAAACAACAAGGCCGCGGAGCGATCGCTCCGCGGCCTTGTCCGCAATACCCGTTGTTTTGTTGTCGCCGTTAGCGGCAGTTCTTGCTGTCCTTGGCGTTCTTCGTGTTCTTGGTATTCTGGGTGTTCTGGGTATTGTTCTGGGTGTCCTGAACGTCCTTGGTGTTCTTGCAATTCTTGTTATCCATGAATTTGCACCTCCTTTTATTTGTGCAAGGCTAGGATGTCCCGCCAAAACGCCCCTTATGCATGAAAAAAATAAAAAGATACCGCAAATTCCTGTTGACAAACCGAACGGTAACAGGTATAATATTTCTGCAAAACAAAGAAGGTCGGTGCATCCGCCTCACCTCCCGCCCCAGGCAAAGAGGTCAACAGCGATTTACAAAAGCCCGTAAAAGCGGCTTTTTGATGTTGCGCGGATGCATATGCATTCGCGTTTTATTTTTGATTGGAGGTGCTTGTAGTATTAGCAAGGTAGTGCATCAACTGAACGAGGACATCAACGATCGCGAGATCCGTCTCATCGGCGAAAACGGCGAGCAGATGGGTATCGTGTCGTCCGCCGAGGCGCTGCATATCGCAGAAGAACGCGGGCTGGATCTGGTCAAGATCTCTCCCCAGGCTGTCCCCCCCGTATGCAAACTCATGAACTATGGCAAGTATCGCTTTGAGCAGAGCAAACGCGAAAAAGAGGCCCGTAAAAACCAGCATGTGGTGGAGATCAAGGAGATCCGCATGTCCCCCGGCATCGACGTGGGCGATTTCAATACCAAGCTGAAGAACGCCCAGAAGTTCCTGTCCGACGGCAACCGCGTCAAGGTGTCCGTCCGGTTCCGCGGCCGCGAGATGGCCCATACCGAGATCGGCCGCGACCTGCTGACCAAGTTTGCCGAGCAGTGCGGCGAGGTGGCCAATATGGAAAAGGCCGCCAAGATGGAGGGCCGCAACATGTCCATTTTCCTGGCTCCCAAGGCCGGTAAATAAAATTTGTATTCTTTTGTTACCACGCAGTAGTAGGAAGGAGAAACGACTATGCCTAAACTGAAGACCCACAGCGGCGCAAAGAAGCGCTTCAATCTGACGAAATCCGGTAAGGTCAAGAGAGCTCACGCGTTCAAGAGCCACATCCTGACCAAGAAGGACACCAAGCGCGGCCGTCGCCTGCGCACCGGCACCTACGCCGACTGCACCAACGAGGCGACCATCCGTAAGATGATCCCTTACAAATAAGAGACGGAATCGTTAGAAATAGGAGGCTAATTAGATATGGCACGTGTTAAAGGCGCAATGATGACGCGCAAGAGAAGAAATAAGATGCTGAAGCTGGCCAAGGGCTATTGGGGCGCCAAGTCCAAGCACTTCAAGATGGCCAACGAGCAGGTCATGAAGTCCCTGACCTACGCTTATGTAGGCCGCCGCCTGAAGAAGCGGGACTTCCGTCAGCTGTGGATCACCCGCATCTCCGCCGCCTGCAAGCTGAACGGCATGAACTATTCCACCTTCATGCACGGTCTGAAGCTGGCCGGTGTGGAGATCAACCGCAAGATGTTGTCCGAGATGGCCATCAACGACGCCGTGGCGTTCACCGCCCTGTGCGACATGGCCAAGGCCAAGCTGGCGTAACAGAACATAAAAAAAGAGACGCTGTAAAGCGTCTCTTTTTTTATGAGTGAAAAGATAAGAGAGAAAAGCGAAGATCTGCGGCATGAATTGAATGGTACGCTAGAACTCCGTAGGGGCGGACGACTCTGTCCGCCCTATCGTGGGCACGGTGGTTATCGTAGTGGCGGGGGGGGGGGGGCCCGCCCCGCGCTGCTGGTCGTCCGCCACTACTGGCCGTTTCTTACACCCGCGTATAAAACGTCTGCTTTGGCCCGGTGTCCTGCATCAGCGTATCGGGATCACGGAACCGGAACAGATACAGTCCCGTGTCATATAAATCGCCTACGCATCCACCCAAGTGGGTGGCCAGCAGAAAGGCGGCCATATACTGGCTCACCGGATCGGCGATCAGCAGCACCGCCAGCAGAAAAACAACGGTAAACACCACAAAGGGCGCCAGCAGCGCCACCAGCGCCGCACTCCGGTACACGAAAATATCCGGCACGCCGCAGTAGGCCACGCTCCATGTCAGCCCGAATGTCAGCTTCCGCCCGGTCAGCAGCTTGTACGCCGCGCCGTGAAGCAGCTCGTGCAGCACAATATAGGCCGACACGGCCACCATAAACACCGCCGTTTTCAAAAGAGAGGTCAGCGGCGCGGCCAGAAAGGCATCCCGCGGTTGGATCAGCCGCCAGAACACCACGCACAGCACCGCCATGATCGCCAGCGCGGCGAGATTCATCAAAATACCCAGCTTTTTGTCCTGACAGTCTACCGTCAGCCGGGGTACGTAGCCCTCCGGCAGCGCTTCCTCAAAGCTCCTCCGCTTCATCCTGCCCGTTTTCCTCCGCCGGTTCCCACGGCTGCATTACCGCCACGCAGCGGTTGATGTTCTTTCCCAGCTCGTGGAACTTCTTCTCGTAGTCCGTCATCACGCCCACAGGCCCATTGGCGTGCAGGTCGCGGGTCACGTCCCGCAATTCCCAGCCGTACTGAGGGATCTCCTCCACCGACCACTCAAACAGCTTGTCGTTGTCGGTCTTGAAGTGGATCTCGCCGCCGTCCTTCAGCACCTTCCGGTACAGATTCAGGAAGTTGTGGTGGGTCAGCCGCCGCTTGGCCTGATTGCTCTTGGGCCACGGGTCGCAGAAATTGATATAAATGCGGTCGATCTCCCCCGGTTCAAACATATCCGGCAGCAGCGCCGCGTCCGCGTCGATGAAGAACACGTTCCGTAAGTCCTCGTCCCGGCATCGCTCCATGGCCACCACCATGGCGTCGGGCACCTTCTCCACGGCGATCAGCAGCACATCCGGCTCCGCCGCGGCCGTCCCAGCGGTGAACCGCCCCTTGCCGCAGCCCAGCTCCAGCCGTATTTCCTTTGCCTCCGGCATCAGCTCCCGCCACCGGCCCCGCTGGGCGAAGGGATCGTGCACCAGCCACGCGCCGCAGGCCTCCATCCGGGGCAGAAGATTTTTCTTTTTTCTCATCCGCATGGGAATTTCCTCCAATGGTCAGCATAATCAGCAGCGCTATTATACCATAAAAACCGCCCGGTTGCAAACAGGAAAAGCCCGCACCCCGGAAGGTCGAAAACCCCACCTTCAAAATGTGCAAATTCTCTCGTTGACTTTTGTGGAATGTGCTAAAAAAGCGAAAAGCGGCACCGATAGGGGTTGATAATTTTTAGACGAAGTACTATAATGTAGGCTGTATGAGGAGCATTGTTTTCATTCCGTTAAAGCGGTGAGGAAGCACTGTCCGAAAAGGAAGTAAGGAGGAGTTAACATGACGAATGTTCTGTTAGAGAAAAAGGGACACATCGCAATTGCCACCATCAACCGTCCCAAGGCGCTGAACGCGCTGAACAGCGACGTGCTCACTGATCTGGGCGAGCTGGTGGATATCGTCAACGCTGACAGCGAGATCCGCGCCCTGGTGCTGACCGGCAGCGGCGAGAAGGCCTTTGTGGCCGGCGCTGATATCGGCGAGATGAGCACCCTGACCCCCGAAGAAGGCGAGGCCTTCGGCAAGCACGGCAACGACGTGTTTCGCCGCATCGAGACCCTGCCCATCCCCACCATCGCCGCCATCAACGGCTTTGCACTGGGCGGCGGCTGCGAGCTGAGCATGAGCTGCGACATCCGCATCTGCGCGGATACCGCTGTGTTCGGCCAGCCTGAGACCGGCCTCGGTATCACCCCCGGCTTCGGCGGCACCCAGCGCCTTGCACGTCTGGTGGGCCCCGGCATGGCCAAGCAGCTGATCTACACCGCCAAGAATATCAAGGCGGACGAGGCCCTGCGCATCGGTCTGGTGAACGCCGTTTATCCGCTGGATGAGCTGATGGCTGCCGCGGAAAAGCTGGCCGAGACCATTGCCAAGAACGCTCCCATCGCCGTCCGCGCCTGCAAGAAGGCCATCAACGACGGTCTGGAGGTCAAGATGGACGATGCCATCGTTATCGAGGAGAAGCTGTTCGGCAGCTGCTTCAAGACCGCCGACCAGATCGAGGGTATGTCCGCTTTCCTGGAAAAGCGCAAGCACGAGCCTTATCAGAACAAGTAAGGCGTCGGTCACGTTAATTAACAGGTTCGCCTGATGATTAAAGAATATATTATAGGAGGAAAACACATGAAAGTCGCAGTATTTGGTGCCGGTACTATGGGCAGCGGCATTGCCCAGGTTTTCGCAGCGAAGGGCCACACCGCTCTGATGTACGCTTCCAGCGTGGCAAGCGCCCAGCGTCATAAGGACAAGCTGGCTGCCTCTCTGAACAAGAAGGTCGCCAAGGGCAAGATGACTCAGGAAGCCGCTGATGATCTGATGAGCCGTGTCTTGGTGGAGGAGTTTGAAGCTGCCGCCGATGCCGATCTGGTCATCGAGTGCGTCGCCGAGAACATGGCCACCAAGAAGGAGCTGCTGGGCCGTCTGGACGCCATCTGCAAGGAGAGCGCCATCTTCGCTTCCAACACTTCTTCTCTGTCCATCACCGAGATGGCGCAGGGCCTGAAGCACAACCTGATCGGTATGCACTTCTTCAACCCCGTGCCCGCTATGAAGCTGGTGGAGGTCATTGCCGGCGGCAATACTCCCGCTGAGCTGGTGGACTACATCAAGAATCTGTCCGTCGAGATCGGCAAGACCCCCGTGGTCGTCAACGAGGCTCCCGGCTTCGTGGTCAACAAGATCCTGATCCCCTACTGCAACGAGGGCGTCTGCGTCCTGCAGGAGGGCGTCGCCTCTGCCGAGGATATCGACATCGCTATGCAGCTGGGCTGCAACCACCCCATGGGCCCCCTGCACCTGGGCGATCTGATCGGCTGGGACGTGGTGCTGAACATCATGGACGTGCTGTATAACGAGACTCACGACAGCAAGTACCGTGCCAACGTGCTGATCCGCAAGATGGTGCGTGCCGGCAAGCTGGGCATCAAGTCCGGCGAGGGCTTCTTTAACTACAACAAGTAAATTCTGGAAAAGGAGAAAATAGTATGGATTTCCATCTGACTAAGGAACAGCTGCTCGTTCAGAAGATGTACCGCGAGTTCGCGGAGAACGAGGTCAAGCCCCTGGCCACCGAAATCGACGAGGAAGAGCGTTTCCCCATGGAAACCGTCGAGAAGATGGCAAAGCTGGGCATGATGGGTATTTACTTCCCCAAGGAGTACGGCGGCGCTGGCGCCGATGTCCTCAGCTATGCCATGTGCGTTGAGGAGCTGGCCAAGGTCTGCGGCACCACCGCAGTTATCGTGTCCGCTCACACCTCCCTGTGCGCCGCCCCCATCTTCGAGAACGGCACCGAGGAGCAGAAGATGAAGTATCTGCCCGACCTGTGCTCCGGCCGCAAGATCGGCGCCTTCGGTCTGACCGAGCCCGGCGCTGGTACCGATGCTCAGGGCCAGCAGACCACCGCTGTCCTGGACGAGTCCGGCGAGAACTACATCCTGAACGGCTCCAAGTGCTTCATCACCAACGGCAACGTAGCTGATACCTTCGTCATCATCGCCGTCACCGGCAAGGTCGTCGACAAGCGCGGCCGCTCCATGAAGGAGATCTCCGCTTTCATCGTGGAGAAGGACGACAAGGGCTTCTCTCAGGGCAAGCACGAGAAGAAGATGGGTATTCGCGGTTCCTCTACCTGCGACCTGATCTTCGAGGATTGCGTCATCCCCAAGGATCGTATGCTGGGCAAGAAGGGCGAGGGCTTCAAGATCGCCATGAAGACTCTGGACGGCGGCCGTATCGGTATCGCTTCTCAGGCTCTGGGTATCGGCGAGGGTGCCGTGGACGAGGCTGTCAAGTACACCAAGGAGCGCGTCCAGTTCGGCAAGCGCATCTCCCAGTTCCAGAACACCCAGTTCCAGCTGGCTGACATGCACACCCGCATGGAGGCTGCCAAGTATCTGGTGTATTCCGCTGCTATGAAGAAGCAGAATCACGAGCCCTATTCCGCTGACGCCGCTATGGCTAAGCTGTTCGCCGCCGAGGCCGCTTCCGATGTGACCCGCCGCGCTGTCCAGCTGTTCGGTGGCTACGGCTACACCCGTGAGTATCCCGTGGAGCGCATGATGCGCGACGCGAAGATCACCGAGATCTACGAGGGCACTTCCGAGGTGCAGCGTATGGTCATCTCCAGCCATCTGGGCGTTAAGTAAGTCAGGAGGTAAAAGGAAAAATGAAAATTTTAGTTACTGTTAAGCAGGTCCCCGATACCTCCGGTAAGGTGGCCGTGAATCCCGATGGTA
>URKW01000038.1 GCA_900548615.1 uncultured Eubacteriales bacterium
CCTGGGCAAGCACTTCCCCGATAATATCGTTGCTGCCGGTGGAGACCCAGAAGGGTCTCGGCTCGCACTCGTTGCTGAAGTAGTTGACCACCGACCACGGGTTGAAAATTTCCGTCTTGCCGAAGCGATAGCCGTCGTACCACTGGCAGATCTCATCATACTTATCGGCAGCACCGTAGTATTCTGCCATCTCCTTTACCTCGTCAGCGGTGAAGCCGAAGTAGGCGCTGTACTTGTTGTCCAGCACGGAGTTGATGGACAGGTTGTTCATCCCACTGAAGATGCTCTCCTTGGCCACCCGCAGGATACCAGTGAGGAAGCCGAAGGACAGGTGCTGGTTATCCTTGAACCCGCCGGAAAACAGATTCCGCATAAACCGGATGACCTTGTCGTAGTAGTCCTTCTGGTAGCCCTGCTGGCTGGGTGTGTCGTATTCATCGATGATGATAATGGGCGCAATGCCATAGTGCTTGTGCAGCATAGCGGACAGGTCCAGCAGCGCCGACGCCAGTTCCACCTCGCTGACCTTGCCGTCCGCCAGCTTTTCATACGCCTTTTTGCTGTACTCGTCGCATTTGTTGCTGGTCAGCAGCTCTTTGTGCCGCCGGGTCTCCTTTGCGAAAATGTCCCGGATGGCCGCAAAGGTCTCCTCCCAAGTGTCGAACTTCACATCCTTGAAGGTCAGGAAGATCACAGGGTACTTGCCCTGATAATCCTGGTACTTCTGGCCGCAGGCCCAGATCTTCTTATCCTGGAAGTAGACGGAGGTATCCTTGTCGCTCTTTTCAAAGTAGGTGCGCAGCATATCCATATTCAGCGTCTTGCCGAAGCGGCGGGGACGGGTGAACAGCGTCACCATCGGGCGCTCGTCGATGAAATCCTTGATCATCATCGTCTTGTCGATGTAGTAGTATTCCGACGAGGCAAGGCAGTAGTTGGACACACCGATGGGCAGGGGCAGCTTCGGCGCACGCTCCGTTTTGCGGAAAGCACCCGTCTTGATCCGCTGATCCGCCGGCTTCTGCGTGTCAGCTGGAATCAGCCAGCGATTGCCCTGTTTTTTCGCACCGGCAATTCTTCCGGCATTGCAGAGCGTCGCAACTCTTCGCTCCGTTATATTCCAGCGCACTGCTGCTTCTCTTACCGAGATCATTTCAGCCATAGGGGATACCTCCACGCATAAAATCACAAGTACATTATACCCAAATAAAAGAACAATGTCAGCAAAGTTCGGAACAATGTCGTTTCAAAACAGCATTGTTCTTTTTCTGCATATAAAACAAGCGGAGGTCATAGGCCCCCGCTTGCTCGTTACCCGTATACAATTTCCTGCATCACGGCCTCGTTTGCCCGATGTCGGATGCCGTTCATCTTCCGCACCCACGACTGCGGTTCGCTGGCCTTCAACCTCTCCGTCACACCCTCGGCATCTGCGTATTGTTCTACCAGCCGAAGAAAGAGTTCCTGCGCTTGCTCCTCGATGTCTGCAAGGTGCCCGTCCAGCGTCCCGGCGGTCAGCAGGTTATAATACAGCACCCGGTGGTGCTCCTTCAGATAAACTCGCCGCCGCTGCCCGTAAACGCCAATGGGGCGTTCTTCTTCGGGCGGTAAGCAAACATCTGGCAGGCAGTAGTCGCCCTGCCTTGTGTAAGTGCCACCCAACTGCTCAAATAGTGATTCCATATGTGATCCTCCCATTCAAAATTTCCCCGGCAGGTCTGCAACGCAAAATGCACCCGCCTTTCGGTTACAGTCTACCAAAACCGAAAGGCAGGTGCGAGTGTGCGAATTTCTGAATCGCACATTATTTCTTCATCTTTCTGCTGAATTCATTCAGCGTCTGGATATGCCAGAGGCTTTTACGGGTAATGGAGTGAAAGGTCAGAGAGCAGAAGAAGTCAACGAGAAAGATCTTTGGAATGCAGAACTTCAGCCCCTTCTGGAAGGCTTTCAGTGACCCACGGCTGCACCAGTTGTGAACGGTGGTCAGGGTGTAGCCGGTCAGGGTCACCACATCCTTTACCGTGACCACATCCGGGTACACAGCGATGCGAGACCTATGATCAAGGGGGCTCTGAATCGAGCGGCTTTACAGCTCGATCCTCTGCTCCGGCTCCCACAAAGCCTGCACGCTTTCAAAGTCCCTGCTGTACTTCGTCAGGCACTGGCGGGTCAACGTCCGCAGGGAAATGGAATCCTCCCCGGCAAAGGGGATATGGTACAGCACAACCTGCGGCGGCGTCCACCGGCTCAACAGCGCACGGCCCGCCGGGTCGTAGAAAAACAGCGGATTAACGAACACCGCACGGGGCCGGATATCCGCTATAGCGTCATAATAAGAGGGATCGTTCCAGTCGCAGTCCCCGGTGATAAGATAGTGCTGGCCGTGTACCGTCAGCAGCAGGCAGAGGCAGTCCAGATGGGCGAACATCTCCCCCTCGTGGGGGGTAGACAGCGCCGTGAGATAGACCTCCGGCGCCAGCAGATACGTGTGGCGCTGTCCACGGTGCAGGTCTGCCTGCCACCACGGGATATGCCGGGCCGTCATGTCCGCCGTCAAGGCGTCCTGCGCCGGGCCATCCTTGCTGCGGGGCGGCAGCAGCACACGGCGAACGCGGTTGGCCTGAAGATACGCCTGCGTCAGAGCAGGCGACCAGTGATCCGGATGGTCATGGGTGAACAGCAGAAAATCCGCGTCACGAAACGGCCCCTCTCCCCGCAGCATTTGATCCAGCATCGCCTGCGGAACGGGGCTGAAGGGGTATTGGCTACTGTGGTGCAGGCCGTCGATCAGAAATCGAATGCCGTCAATTTCCAGCAGAATACCCGCGTTGGCGATCAGTGTGGCGTGCGTCATAAGCGTTCTCCTTTCAATGGGGTCACACCGCGCGAAATAGCGCGAAATGTTCAGTTGACTTTTATGTTTTTCAAGGGTATACTCGAATTATTATGTGCGAATATAGCAAGCAGAAGCAACGGATATGCGGGAATAAGAGAGAGGGCAAACAGTGTGAAGCTGAGGGGAGTCATACGATATAAACCTGTCGGGGCGGCGGCGGAGCTGCCCTGCGGCAAGGAGCAGATTTCAGAAGCATACGGCAGCTATTATCTGGGGGCCGCCGTGCAGGAGCAGATGTGTACAGCACTGGAGCAGTTCTGCTCTCCCTCCGGAGGGGTATTGTACATACAGGGCTGTTCCGGCACCGGCAAGACCTGCACGATCGGCTATTTGCTGGGACTGCTGACGCTGCCGGAGGAGGACGCAAAGCCGCCCAAACGGCTGGCCGCCGCGTTGGCGGGAAAGGCGGCGGAGTACCACGTCGTAACCGCCGATCTGTCCGCCGCCGGAGAGTCTCTATGCGACATTATCGGACAGGCGCTGGACTGCACCACGGCGTTTCAGGTGGGGCCGGATATCAAGCGCACCAGAAGCCTGTATCAGCGCCAGCTGTCCACCAGAATGGACGCCTTTGCTTCGGCTCACCCCGGTGCCTGCCGTCTGCTGGTGCTGGACGGCCTAGCCGAATTCTTTGAAAGCCGCAGTGAGGACGACATTCAGGACGATCTGCTGTTCTATACGGCGCTGTGCAACATTACGGAAAAGAGTCCCCTGCGGATCATCGCCGGGGTCGACGCCCGTCTGTTTGACGAGGACAACGGCTGCCGTGCCCGGAAGACCTTGCAGCAGGACAGCGCCAACACCGCCCGCATCACCCTTGACAGCGCGGTGGTGATGGAGGTCTTGCAGCACTGCTGCATCCGAAAGAGCAAAACCCAGCAGCAGGAGATCGCCGCCTATCTGCAGCAGTTTGCCATGCAGTTTCCGGAGCTTCGGCTGCATCTGGCCGACTATGTGGCGGCGTATCCCTTCCACCCCGGTCTGATCACACTGCTGAATGACTATCCGGTTCTGCGGGAGCTACCGTTGCTGGAAACGTTGTCATCTCTGGTGGAAAGCCGTCTGGAGCACGAATTGGCGCAGAACAGGCCCTCCATCCTGACCTACGAGGATCTCTGGCGCAGCTGTGTACTGCCCATGGCAGCCGACAGCGCTGATCCGGCGCTTCACGCGGCGGCGGTACGCGCCTCGGAGCTGGAGCAGCGCATCGCCGCGCTGGCGCTGCCGGCGCAGGAAAACGCACTGGTGACGCAGGTGGTAAACGCACTGCTGCTGCGGCAGCTGCTGTTCCGGAATCCCGCAGCCACCGGAATGACGCCGGAGCAGATCCGGGACGACCTGTTCCCCGCCGGAGATACCGCCGTCATCCAGCACGCCATCACCGTAGAGCAATATGTGGAGCAGATATTGACGCGGATCATCAGCTTTTCGGCGCAGCCGCTGCTGTGGCTGGACAGCGCCTGCGGCTGCTACTGTCTGGCGGTGGAAAAGCGGGACAATTATAACAAAAAGATCACGCTGGAGCAACTGTCCCAGCTCATCAACATCTCCCGCACCACCATTTACAAGGTCATCAACGGCAAGGGCCGCGTGTCGGAGAGCACCCGCGCGCTGGTGGAAAAGGCCCTGCTGGAATACAACTACGTTCCCAACTTCAACGCCCGGGATCTGGCCTATCACAAGACCTACCGCATCGGCTATATCGGCATGGCCCACTATGGCTCCACCTTTTTCTCCAAGCTGATGCAGGACGGCATCCGCAAGGCGCTGGCGGAGCTGGAGGACAACGGCTTACAGATCGTGTCCGCCATCTCCTACATTCTGGAGCCGCAGCAGCAGATCACGGATATCGAGCGGATGCTGCAAAGCGGCATCCGGGCCTTCATCATCGTGCCCTGCGACCCCAAGGTGCTGGAGCCGGAGATCAAAAAGCTGCGGGAGCTTCACTGCGATATCATCTATCTCAGCCGCTACGTGGAGAAAAAAGACCGGGTGTTCGTGGGCATCGACTATCCCCAGAGCGGCCGTCTGGCGGCGGAGATGATGTCCAAGATGCTGCCGCAGGGCGGCAACATCGCCATCACCACCAGTAACTTTCTGGAGGACGACCTGTGGGTCAAGCAGCGGTACGACGGCTTTGTGGACTATCTCAAGGGCCGCAGCAGCTACCGTATTCTCGGCCTGTGGGACACCATTTCCGACGAGAAAAGCGCCGAGCTGATCTGTCAGGATCTGATGGAAAAGCATCCGGATATCAGCGGCATCTATGATATCTCCTATAAATCCGAGGCCATTGCCCGGCGTCTGGTGCGGATGCGGCGAGATCAGGACATTAAGCTGATCGGCTTTGACTACTACGACGCCGTAAAGCCCTTTATCCGCTCCTCCGCCATTGACGTTATCATCGGCCAATCCCTGCCGAATCAGGCATACGACGCGGTAAAAATGATGTTTTACCACCTTTGCTACGGCGTGCCGCTGGTCAACAAGGACTACAATTCCCGTCTGGACGTGATCGTGTCCAGCAACATGGATTACTTTGAGGGATAACAGAATACGACACACTTTTCGTCACCGGACGCCAGCAGGCGTCCGGTGATTTTGCTTATCGCAAAATTCGACAAATTAATACGTGTTAAATTTCGACAAAATTCGTCCGTATAGGAGGCTGAAATAACACGCGCTTTTTCGGGATAATCGTGCTTTTTTCAAGAAATTACCATTTTCTTTGTGCAAAGTATCATATTTCATCCGTATAATCCGTGCGTTTTGTCGATTTTTTATTTTGCACGCAAAATTACTTGACATTTTTATAACGCAGGCGTATGCTTTTAATATGAAGTTTACCACGTGTTAAACATTTTTTCAAGTCCTTCATTTTCCGGTATTTATGAATAGGTATAAGAAGCGTTCACCGCGTGTAAACCTCAAAAAATCATAACAAATAAGGAGATCGAACATGAAGAAGTTTTTGGCACTGACTTTGGCCCTGCTGATGGCGCTGTCTCTGGTCGCCTGCGGCAGTCAGCCGGCAGCCGACGACAACCAGGATGCGGACAGCACCCCCGTCGACACCAGCAATTACGTCAAGACCGACTACAACCCCACCAAGCCCATGACCAAGGGCATCAACGGCGAGGATCCCGCCAGCCTGGCGGACTTCAGCTTCACCGATGAAGAGCTGCAGCAGCTGAAGGACGGCAACTTCAAGGTCGCCATCGCCTATCACCAGCTGGGCGACCAGTGCAACGTGGTCAAGTGCGAAGCTGCCAAGGCTACCTTCGAGGAGCTGGGCATTGAAGTGCTGACCGTTACCGAAGCCCAGATGAACGACAACACCCAGTACAATCAGCTGGAGACCATCGCAGCCATGAACCCCGACGCTCTGCTGGTCATGCCCTACAACCCCGACGTCTGCTCCCCCGTGCTGAAGAAGATGGCTGACGCCGGCACCAAGATCGTGTTCATGGAGAGCATCGCTACCGACTTCACCCCCGGTGAGAACTGCGTGGCTCTGGTCTCCTCCGACGGTTACGCCAACGGCTACTATGCCGCCACCATGCTGGCCGAGAAGATCGGCTACAAGGGTGTTGTGGGCGCTCTGACCTATGATGGCTTCCATCTGGTGTGCAACCAGCGTGACCAGGGCTTCCGCGATGGTATCGCCAACTTCCCCGAGATCACTCTGGCTGAGAGCCCCTTCACCAAGGAGGCCAACACCGGCTCCAACGCCGACTCCCTGCTGGCTCAGTATCCCGATCTGGCCGGTGTGTACGTTTCCTGGGAAGCTCCCGCCGAGTACGTGATGGCTTCCGCCAAGGCTGCCGGCCGTGAGGATCTGCAGATCGTCACCATCGACCTGGGCGACACCTCTGCCCGCTCCATCGCCACCGGCGGTATGATCACCTGCTCCGCCACCTCCCGCTCCTGGGATCAGGGCACCTGTGAGGCCTACTGCGCCGCCTACGCCCTGCTGGGCAAGGAGCTGCCCTCCACCTTCGTCTGCCCCGTGGCGCTGCCTGTTGACGCCCACAACCTGCTGGAAGGCTACTGCGCCAGCTACGGTCTGGATCAGGCTCCCGAGTGGCTGACCGAGCTGGTCAAGTAAACCGGCAAACCCTCCTACATATGCCACTCTCTCCCGGCATATGAGTGCCGCATAGTATGTTCCGAGATGCCCGAAAGGATCCCCCTCGATCCTTTCGGGGTTTCGGTACTACTGCCGAACCGTGATTCTGAGTATAAAGTGAGATGGTAAATATGCAGCAAAACCCGATCATCAGTTTGAAAAACGTGCATAAATCCTTCGGCGGCGTATCCGTTCTGAACGGCGTTGATTTCGATTTGCAGAAGGGCTCCGTTCACGCTCTGGTGGGGCAGAACGGCGCCGGAAAATCCACCATGATGAAGATCCTTACCGGCGTATACACCTGTGACTCCGGTGCCATTTACATTGACGGCAGCAAGGTGAAGATGAACAGCTATTCCGACGCTGTGTCTCACGGCATCAGCCTGATCTTCCAGGAGCTGAGCCTAATCCCCACGCTGACCGTGGCAGAAAACATTTTCCTGAACCGTGAAATACTGGAAGGCCCATTCTTAGACAAAAAAAGCATGGAGCGCAAGGCTCACGAGCTGCTCCAAAGCCTTGATATAGATGTGGACGTCCACAGCCGTGTCGAAGATCTGGATGTTGGCGTCTGCCAGATGATCGAGATCGCCAAGGCGCTTTCCGTCAACGCCAAAGTCCTGATCCTGGACGAGCCCACGGCGTCCCTTTCCGAAAAGGAAACCGCCCATCTGTTCACCCTCATCAACAGTCTGAAGCAGCGGGGCGTTTCCATGATCTACATCTCCCACCGCATGGCGGAGATCTTCAAGATCTGCGACACCATCACCGTTCTGCGCAACGGCTCCATCGTGACCACCAAGCCCACACGGGACTACTCCCTGACCGGGCTGATCGAGGACATGATCGGCCGCAAGACCGCCGCGCTGACCACGGCGGACGAGGAGCTGGCCTCCAAGTGCACCGGCCGCCCGCTGATGACGGTGGAGCACCTGAACTGCGGCAGCCGCCTGAAGGACGTCAGCTTTGAACTGCGGGAGGGCGAGGTGCTGGGCCTTGCGGGCCTGATGGGCTCCGGCCGCACCGAGGTGGTGGAATCGCTGTTCGGTCTGAACAAGGACGCCTCCGGTCAGGTCACCATCAACGGCCAGCCTTACGAGATCAAGGGCGTGCGCCACGCCATCGACAGCGGCCTTGCCCTGATCCCGGAGGATCGCCGCCGCGAGGGTCTGGTGCTGATGCACTCGGTAGAGGAAAACCTGATTGTCCCCATCTTCGACAAGCTCAAGCGGGGTCTGCTGCTGGAGAGCAAAAAGGTGGCCGATATCGCCGAGCGCTCCATTTCGGACATGGCCATCAAGACCCATAGCCGGAAAACCCCCGCCTTCAACCTGTCCGGCGGCAACCAGCAGAAGATCGTGGTGGGCAAATGGCTCAACAGCGCGCCCAGCGTCCTGCTGCTGGACGAGCCTACCGCCGGTGTGGACGTGGGCTCCAAGCGCGAGATAATCGACAAGGTGCGCGACTTCGTCGGCGAAAACCACGCCGCGATCTTCATCTCCTCGGATATTCTGGAGCTGATCTCCGCGTGCGACAGATTCATCGTTTTTTATGACGGAAAAGTGACCGCGACATATAATCGCAGTGAAATTACAGAGGAGGTTCTCCAGTATGCAATCCAAAACGAGTGCTGACACCCTGCTGAAGCTGAAAAAGAACATCAACATCAGCAAATGCATGGTCTACATCATTTTCCTTGTGGTTCTTTCCCTGTTCGCCATCTTCATCGGCGGATCGTTCTTCTCTCTCAACAACATTCTGAACATCATCCGCCAGACCGCCGTGGTCTCCATGATCGCCGTCACCATGACGTTCGTGATCGCCATCGGCGAGATCGACCTGTCCGTCGGCTCCACCATCGGCCTGTCTGGCCTGATGGCGGCGCTGGTTCTGCAAAGCACCGACAACATCCCGCTGGCCATTCTGGCGGCGTTGGCTGTAGGTCTGGTGGTGGGCCTGATCAACGGCCTGCTGATCGTGGCGCTGAACCTGCCCAGCTTTCTGGTAACGCTGGGCATGCAGATGGTTCTGGTGGGCACCTCCATGTGGATCACCAACACCACCGCTATCCCCATCGGCAACACCACGTTCACCTTCATCTTCGGCGGCGGCAGCATCGGCAAGCTCCCTCTGCTTCTGCTGTGGGTGCTGATCACCGGCGCGGTGGGCTACATCGTCCTGAACCGCACCCCCTACGGCAAGAAGGTGCTGGCGGTGGGCGGCAACGCCACCTCCGCCCGCTATTCCGGCATCAACGTCAAGAAGATCGTGGTCTACGTCTTCGTCTACAGCAGTCTGATGGCCGCACTGGGCGGCATGCTGTACGCCGGACGTATGAGCTCCGGCCGCTACACCTTCGGCGACGGCCTTGAGTTGGACGCCATCGCGTCCGTCATTCTGGGCGGCACCAGCATGGCCGGCGGCAACGGCTCCATCGTCGGCGCCATCATCGGCTCCCTGCTGATCGGCACCATCAACAACGGCCTGATGTTCTTCGGCCTGTCCACCGCCCAGCAGACGGTGGCCAAGGGCGCCATCATCATCCTCTCCGTTGCCCTCAGCGCCCTGGTGAGCCTGCGCGACAACAATAACAAGTGATAAAGAAGGAAGGTCCGTCTATGAACCACCAAGTAACCCCTGAGGCCATTCACCTCTGCGACGACAGCGTCAAGCTGTCCGACCGCATTACGCGCCTGATCGAGCAGTATCACAGCATCGTGCCGCCCCTGTGCGTGGAGCGGGCCCGCCTGCTGACCGAGACCTACCGCCAGACCGAGAGCAAGCCCCACGCCCTGCGCCGTGCGCTGTCGCTGGAGAATATCCTGAACCATATTGGCATCTTCATGTGCGACGACGATATGCTGCTGGGTGCCATCGCGGAAAAGCGCCGCGGCTCCTCCGTGTTCCCGGAGTTTGGCGTACAGTTTATTGAAAACGAGCTTAACGGCAATCCGGTAGACTTCTCCACCCGCCCCTACGACCCCTATATCGTGGAGCCGGAGGTGCGCCGCGAGCTGCTGGAGGACATCCTGCCCTACTGGAAGGATTGCTGCGAGGAGGCGCTGGTGTACAGCCAGCTCCCCGCCGAGACCATGATGGCCAACGAAAAAGGCGTGGGCGGCTACGACGGCACGTGGATCACCCGCGGCGGCGACGGCCACATCATCCCCGACTGGGAAAAGCTGCTGCACATCGGCGTCAACGGCGTGATCCGGCAGATCGAGGAGCACATGGCCGCGCTGGATCTGGCCGATCCCAACGACTATGACCGCTACATCTTCTACCAAAGCGCCCTGATCGTCAACAAGGCCGTGGTGGCCTATGCCCAGCGGCTCAGCCGCATGGCGGAGGAACGGGCCGCCGCGACCACTGACCCCGCCGTGAAGAAGCACCTGCTCCAGCTGGCGGAGATCAACCGCCGCGTGCCCGCCCAGCCGGCCCGCACCTTCCACGAGGGATTACAGGCCATCACCACGGTGATCTCAGCCATTCAGCTGGAATCCAACGGCCACGGCGTCTGCGTGGGCCGTCTGGATCAGCTGCTGTACCCCTACTACAAGCAGGAGCTGGAAGCCGGCACGCTGACGCAGGAGAGCGCCATGGAGCTGGTCTGCGCCCTGTATATCAAGCTGAACGAGCAGTCCAAGCTCCGTGATATCTACGACACCAAGCCCTTTGTGGGCTACATGACATACCCCAACCTGACCATCGCCGGCCAGGACGACGCCGGGCGCGACGGTGTCAACGACCTGTCCTACATCTGCATGGCCGCCACCAAGAAGTCCCGGCTGATCCAGCCTCTGCTGGCCGTCCGCGTGTTCAACGGCACCTCCCACCGCTTCATGCAGGAGTGCGCCAAGTGCGTAGGCACCGGCATCGGCTATCCCGCCTTCTACAATGACGAGGCCATCATCCCCGCCATGATGGCGGTGGGCTATTCGCTGGATGACGCCCGGGGCTACGGCATCGTGGGCTGCGTGGAGCCCTCCATCCCCGGCAAGTGCAGCGGCCGCTATGGCGCCGCCTTCCCCAACCCCGTGAAGGTGCTGGAGTGCACCATCAACGGCGGCACCGATCCCCGCACGGGTCTCACTCCCCTGCCCTGCAAGCGCCTGAGCGAGATGAGCAGCTGGGAGGAGTTCTACAACGAGTTCAAGGCACAGGAGCTCCACTACCTGAAGCACCACGTGATCCAGGACAACTGCATCGACAAGGTATACGAGCAATACCTCCAGACCCCCCTGCTGTCCTCCTACGTGCAGGACTGCATCGGCCGGGGCAAGGAGCTGAAGCAGGGCGGCGGCGTATACGCCTTTACCGGCGGCCAGATGTGCGGCACCTCCTGCGCCATCAACTGTCTGTGCGCCCTGAAGCAGCTGGTGTTTACCGACAAGCTGCTGACGCCTGTACAGCTGGAGCACGCGCTGGCCACCAACTTTGAGGACAGCACCACCAGCCCCACCGGCGAGGAGATCCGTCAGCTGCTGCTGACCCGCGCGCCCAAGTTCGGCAACGACGACGACGTGTCCAACGAGATCGGCTCCGATTTCGTGGGCTTCTGGGCGAAGAACAAAATGTCCTTCCACAACACCCTGTATGGCCGGGGCCCCATTGGCGGCCGGTTCGTACCGTCCACCGCCACCGTGGCGGCCAACGTTCCCATGGGCGAGTATGTGGGCGCCACGCCTGACGGCCGCAAGGCCGGCACGCCGCTGTCCGAGGGCATCTCCGCCTTTGGCGGCAGCGACATCGAGGGCCCCACTGCGCTGGCCAACTCCGTGGCGCAGCTGCCCAACGAGCTGATGATCGGCGGCCAGCTGCTGAACATCAAGTTCAACCCCGCCTCCTTCACCTCGGAGCAGGGCATCCAGAACTTCCTGGCGCTGCTGAAGGGCTACTTTGACAAGAAGGGCTTCCAGATGCAGATCAACGTAGTGGACAAGGTCACGCTGCTGGAGGCCCAGCACACGCCGGAGAACTACCGCGACCTGATGGTGCGCGTGGCGGGCTACTCCGCCTACTTCGTGTCCATCGACAAGGATCTGCAAAACGATATCATCCGCCGCACGGAACACAACGTATGACCCATCCTGGAGGCACTGCCGTCGCCGGGGCGGCGCTGCAAAGGAGGATACCGGCATGACCGGCCTAGTCAACAACATCCAGAAATACAGCGTCCATGACGGCGGCGGCATCCGCACGGTGGTGTTCTTTCAGGGCTGTCCCCTGCGCTGCCGCTGGTGCTCCAATCCGGAGACCCAGCCTCTCGCCAACCCACGGCTCTACTGGCGGAACAAGTGCATCGGCTGCGGCCGCTGCGTGGAGGTCTGTCCCCGGCACATCGGCTGCCGCGACCTGCACAGTCCCGACTGCCGCATGTGTCTGGCCTGCGTGGAGAACTGCTGCACCGGCGCGCTGACGCTGGCGGCGCAGGAGATGACGGTAAAGGAGCTGGTGCAGAAGCTTCTCCGGGACGAGGTGTACTACCACAATTCCGGCGGCGGCGTGACGCTCTCCGGCGGCGAGGTGCTGCTGCAATGGCAGTTTGCCGCCGCGGTGCTGGCAGCCCTGCGGGAGCAATGCATCCACACCGCCATCGAAACCGCCGGCTTCGCCCCCTACGAGCACCTGAAGGCGGTGGCCGACCAGTGTGACCGCGTGCTCTATGACGTAAAATCCATGGACGACACGGTGCACCGTTCGTACATTGGCGTGTCCAACCGGCAGATCCTAGACAACCTGTGCCGTCTGGCCGACAGCGGCGCGGAGGTGATCGTCCGCGTGCCCCTGATCCACAACGTCAATGACAGCGCGGAGAACATCACCCGCACGGCGGAGCTGGCGGCGGCCCACGGCATCCGCGAGATCGACCTTCTCCCCTTCCACCGACTGGGCGAGAGCAAATACGCCGTGATCCAGCAGCCCTACACCATGCCGGATGCCACCGTGCCGCAGGAGCATATCGACGCGCTGGCGGCACTGCTGCGGCAGCGGGGGTTCATCGTTTCCATCGGAGGATAACACATGCAAGAGTATTTACTGGGCATCGACGCCGGAACCAGCGGCGTCAAGGCCATCGTTATGGATACCGCCGGCGTTATCTGCGGCAGCGGCTATCAGGAATGTGACGTGATAACGCCCCGGCCCAGCTGGGCAGAGCAGCGTCCCGCCGACTGGTGGGCCGCCTGTGACGGAGCTGTCCGTCAGGCGGTAGCCGCCTCCGGTGTGGGGCGGCGCATCGCCGGCATCGGCCTGTCCGGCCAGATGCAGGGCAGCGTACTGCTGCGGCGTGACAACACCGTGGCGGACACCTGTATGATCTGGATGGATCAGCGCTCCTGCGGCGAGGCGGAGGAACTGAACGCTCGGCTCACGCCGGAGGAGACCATGCGCTATGCCGCCAACTACTGCCTGCCCAGCTTCTGGGCGGCCAAGCTGCTGTGGCTGCGCAGGCATCAGCCGGAGGTCTTTGACAGCATCCGCAAGGTGCTGTTTCCCAAGGACTACCTGCGCTGGAAAATGACCGGTGAGATCGCCAGCGAGGTATCCGACGCCTCCTGCACATGGCTGCTTGACCTGCCCTCCCGGCAATGGTCCGACCGGTTGTTCCGGACGGCAGGCCTGTCCCGTGAGCTGGTGCCGGAGCGGCTGCTGGAAAGTCAGGACGTGGCGGGATACCTGCTGCCTGACGTGGCGGAGCGTTGGGGCCTTCGGCCCGGTATCCCCGTGGCCGCCGGGGCAGGCGATCAGGAGGCAGGCGGCGTGGGCATGGGTGTGACCCGGCCCGGCACCATCTGCAGCACCATCGGCACTTCCGGCGTGGTATTCGGATGCAGCGCCGCGCCCTTTATCGACCCGGAGCCCCACGGAATGTACAGCCAGTGCCACGCCGTTCCCGGCCAGTACAGCTTTCTGGGCTGCACGCTGGGCGCAGGCGGCTCCTTCAAATGGATGCGGGACACGTTTTTCGCCCAGCAGAAGGAAGCGCTGGCAACACGCGGCGAAAGCATCTACGACTACATGACCGGTCTGGCCGCCGAGCAGCAGCCCGGCTGCGGCGGTCTGGTCTTTCTGCCCTATCTGGGCGGCGAAGGTACCCCTTATGTAGACCCCAACGCCCGCGGCGTATTCTTCGGACTCAGCTATCAGAGCGATCTGGGGGCGCTGTGCCGCGCCGTAATGGAGGGCGTCACCTTCTCTCTGCGGGACACGGTGGAGATCATCCGCGCCGCCGGTGTGGAGATCTCCCAGATCCGCGTGGCGGGCGGCGGCGCGAAAAGTGCCCTGTGGCGGCAGATGCAGGCCGACATTTTCGGCCAGAGCGTCTGCATGACCAACGTGGACGAAGCGCCCGCCGCGGGAGCGGCCATTCTGGCCGGTGTGGCGGCGGGACTGTTCCCCTCCGCCGATCAGGCGTGTCAGGCCATGGTGCAGCTGGTTTCCACCACCG
Organism: uncultured Eubacteriales bacterium; assembly: GCA_900548615.1. Lineage (GTDB taxonomy): Bacteria > Bacillota > Clostridia > Oscillospirales > Oscillospiraceae > Vescimonas. Next base: position 14,479 of record URKW01000038.1, read on the forward strand.
AGCCCATCGCCGCCCATACCGCAGTTTATAACGAGTATTATCAGACCTACCGGGGGCTGTACCAGTCCCTGCGGCAGGATTTCGCCCGTCAGGCAGAGCTGGCCGCCCGCGCTGACGCCGCTTTGTCGGGCATATCACACAGCTAACAGCCGCACGCCCCGTGCAGCGAAAATGAAAGGAGCGGTTCCATTGAGTACACTTGACAGCAAAACCGTTACGTCCGGCGATGAGGCCGGGATCAGCAGAGAGCTTCTGCTGAAAATGTGGGAAAACATGAATTTAGCCCGCAATTTTGAAGAGCATGTCCAGTGGTTATTCTCCAAAGGACTTGTTCACGGCACTACCCATTTGGGCATTGGTGAGGAGGCTACCGCAGCTGGCACTATCGCCGCCCTGAAGCCACAGGATTACGTATTCGGCACCCACCGGGGCCACAGTCAGGCCATCTGCAAGGGCATCAGCGTCAATAATATGATGGCCGAGATCCTGGCCCGCGAGACCGGCGTGTGTAAGGGTAAGGGCGGCTCCATGCACATTGCCGACCCGGATATCCACTACTTCGGCGCCGACGGCATTCTGGGCGCCAGCGCCGTCATGTGCAACGGCACCGCGCTGGCCATCAAGAAGCGGGGCGAGAAGGATCGCATCTCCCTTGTTTTCTTCGGCGACGGCACCAGCAACGAGGGTGCCACCTGGGAGGCCATGAACCTGGCCGCCGTGTGGCAGCTGCCCACGCTGTTCGTCTGCGTCAACAATACCTACGGTATGTCCACCCCCATCGCCCAGGCCATGAAGGACACCGACATCTCCAAGCGTGCCTACCCCTTTGACATGCCCGCCCGCTCCATCGACGGCAACAACGTGCTGGAGGTCTACCAGACCATCAAGGAGGCCCGCGAGTACGTGGCTTCCGGCAAGGGCCCCATGCTGGTGGTGGAGAACACCTACCGTATCTCCGGCCACTCCAAGAGCGACGGCAACCTGTACCGCACCAAGGAGGAGATCGAGTCCTGGAAGCAGAAGTGCCCCATCAAGGCCTTCCGCAAGTATCTGGTGGAAAACGGCATCGCCTCCGAGCAGGAGCTGGACGATATCGCGCAGGCGGCTGCCGCCGCCATCGACGCGGCGGAGGAATATGCCAAGGGAAGTCCTGAGCCGTCTGTGGACGATCTGCTCAACGACGTCTACGCGTAAAAAGGAGGAGACACACCATGGCTACTATGAAAGAGATCACATACGCACAGGCCATCAACGACGCCATGTGCGAGGAAATGCAGCGTGACGAAAACGTCTTTATGATGGGCGAGGATATCGCGGAGTACTGCGGTGCCTTCGGCGTCTCCCGCGGCATGCTGGAAAAGTTCGGCAAGGATCGGATCATGAACACCCCCATCTCCGAGCAGGCCTACGTCGGCGCCGGCATCGGCGCCGCCATGGCGGGCATGCGTCCCATTGTGGAGCTGATGTTCTCCGACTTCATGTGCGTCTGCTTTGACGAGCTGGTCAACGAAGCGCCCAAGATGCGCTTCATGTTCGGCGGCAAGGTGAAGGTGCCGATGGTCATGCGCACCGCTGCCGGTGCAGGCACCGGTGCCGCCGCCCAGCACTCCCAGAGCCTCGAGGCCTGTCTGGCTCACTTCCCCGGCCTGAAGGTGGTCATCCCCTCTACCCCCTATGACGCCAAGGGTCTGCTGAAAACCGCCATCCGGGACGACAACCCCGTCATGTTCCTGGAGCAGAAGACCCTGTACCGTACCAAGGGCATGGTGCCTGAAGAGGAGTACACCATCCCCTTGGGCGTAGCCGACGTGAAGCGCGAAGGTGCTGATTGCTCCATCATTACTTATGGCCGCATGGTGCAGATGAGCCTCCAGGCCGCCGAAAAGCTGGCGGAGGAGGGCATTCATGTGGAGGTGGTGGATATCCGCTCTCTGGTGCCGCTGGACACCAGGACCATCATCGAATCGGTGAAAAAGACCCACCGCGCCCTGATCGTTCACGAGGCGGTGCAGTTCGGCGGCTTCGGCGGCGAGATTGCCGGTCAGATCGCCGACAGCGAGGCATTTTACTATCTGGACGCACCGATCCGCCGTCTGGGTGCGCTCAGCTGCCCCATCCCCTTTAACCCCAATCTGGAGCGTGAGACCTTCCCCACCGTGGACAAGATCATCGCACAGGTCAAGAGCCTGATGTGACACAAGGAGACGTTATATGACTGAGATATTTATGCCGAAAGCCGGCATGGACATGAAGGAGGGCCGCCTGATCCGCTGGCTGAAGGAGATCGGCGACCATGTGGAGAAGGACGAGCCCATCATGGAGATCGAGACCGACAAGATCACCATGGAGGCGGAAGCGCCTGCCACCGGTATCCTGCTGGCCAAGCTCATTGACGACGAGACCACCGTTCCCGTGCTGCAAACCATCGGCTACATCGGCCAGCCCGGTGAGAAGATCCCCGACGCGCCGGTCGCCGTTGCCGATACGCCCGCTGCCGCTCCTGTTGAGACGGCGGCGGAGACCGCCGCCCCCGCCCCGAAGCTGCCCGTGCTGAACGGCTCCGTGGCCGCCACTCCCTACGCCAAAAAGCTGGCGGCGGAAAAGGGTGTGGAGCTGGCGGCAGTGACCGCCAGCGGCCCTGCCGGAGAGGTGCGTGCCAGCGACGTGCTGGCCGCCGCCCAGAGCGGCGCAGTCAACGCCACGGCGCTGGCGAAGAAGTACGCCGAGGTAAACGGCGTAGACCTCTCCGCCGTGTCCGGTACTGGCCACGACGGCAAGATCTGCAAGAACGACGTACTGAACGCCGCCGCACCCGCCCAGCGTGAGATTACCCGCATCCCCCTGACGCCCATCCGCAAGGCCATCGCCCGCAATATGTTCAACAGCCTGCACTCCATGGCCCAGACCTCCGATTCCGTGGAGATCGACGTCACCGAGCTGATGGCGCTGCGCCAGCGTCTGCTGGCCCATAAGGACGAGCTGGGCACCAAGATCACCATCAACGACCTGCTCAGCTACGCGGCGGTCAAGATGCTCAGAACCCACCCCCTGGCCAACGCCAGCTTTGCCGACACCGAGATCCTCTGCTATCCCGACGTGAACCTCAGCATGGCGGTAGCCACCGATTACGGCCTGACCTCCCCTGTTGTCCACGGCGCGGATCGAATGAGTCTGGTGGAGCTGAGTCTCGCCATGCGCGACCTGGTGGTACGGGCCCGTGACCGCAAGCTGACCGCCGACGACCAGCAGGGCGGCACCTTCACCCTGACCAATATGGGCATTTTCCCGGTGGATAACTTCAACCCCATTCTGCCGGCACCCCAGTCCTGCATCATTGGCTTTGGCCGCTGCGTAGAAAAGCCCGCCGTGTATCAGGGCCAGATCTGCATCCGCACCATGATGGTGCTGTCCGTTACCTACGACCACCGCGTATTCGACGGCGGCGAGGTAGGCTCCATCATGAAGACCATGAAAGAGTATCTGGAAACGCCAGAGCTCTTTCTGGTACAGTGAGGGCGCGCCATGGCGGAAATGACATATCAGGTAGCCGTCATCGGCGGCGGGCCCCCCGGGTTTTGGGGGGGGATTTTCGCCCCCCCCACGGAGGT
>URKW01000039.1 GCA_900548615.1 uncultured Eubacteriales bacterium
AGGTTCCTTCCGGTGCTTTTGCCTACTTTTGTCACTGTTGACAAAAGTAGGTCGCTCCGGGGAGCGAAGCTCTCCGCAAACCTCGGTATCAAAAAAATTCTTCTTGTCATATGGGGAAAAGTGTGGTACACTGCCCTTTGAGCCTGCACTTTTCGCGGGACTCAGACCCATTGACAATTGAATAAGGAAACCATTATTTCTGTCCCCGTGGAAGGACGCGGGGAGAAAAGGAGAAGAACATGAAGAAACTGGTATCTCTTTTCCTGTCGCTGGTAATGGTAGGCGCTGTACTCTGCGGATGCGGAGGCGGCAGCAGCCAGGGCGACGAAGGAAGTAACGGAGTACAAAACGAGCGAAAAGCCAACAACGAGATCGTTGTGGCCATCGCTCAGGACCTGGAAGACAGTCTTGACCCCCACGCGTCAGCGGCGGCAGGAACCAGAGAGGTCTTATTCAACGTTTACGAGGGCCTGGTGAAAACCGGCCCCGATGGTGAATTGATCCCCGCGGTAGCCGAACGCTACGACATTTCGGACGATGGACTGGTTTACACCTTCACCCTGCGTGAGGGCGTGAAGTTCCACAATGGCGATCCGGTAACGGCGGAGGATGTGATCTATTCTATCAACCGCTGCGCCGGCAATTCCGGGGATTCCGCCCTGGTGTCGGCGCTTTCTGCTATTCAGGATCTGAAGGCGACGGACGAGCGCACCGTGACCTTCCGTCTGGAGCAGCCCGACATGGAGCTGATCTACTTCCTGACGGCGGCCATCATTCCCCAGAGCAGCGAGGGTCAGACCGGCTTCATCCCCGGCACCGGCCCCTTCCAACTGGTGTCCCGCTCTCCCCAGGAGAACATCATCATGGAGCGCTTTGACGACTATTGGGGCACTCCCGCCAAGGTCAGCAAGGTAACGTATCAGATCTATGAGGATTCTACCGCGCTGATGATGGCTCTGAAGGGCGGCAGCGTGGATATCTGCGCCCACCTGACCAGCGCACAGACCGCTCAGCTGGGCGACGACTTCACCGTTGCCGAGGGCACCATGAATCTGGTGCAGGCGGTGTATCTCAACAACGCCAGAGCACCCTTTGACAACGAAAAGGTACGGCAGGCCATGAGCTACGCCATCAACCGTCAGGAGATCATGGACATTATGGCTGACGGCCACGGCACCGCCGTGGGCAGCAGCATCTATCCCAAGCTGACCAAGTACTTCCTGCCGGAGCTGGTGGACTACTACAGCTATGATCCCGCCAAGGGCAAGGAGCTGCTGGCCGAGGCCGGCTATCCTGACGGCTTTGACATGACCATCGCCGTGTCCTCCAACTACCAGCCCCATATGGACACTGCCGAGGTAGTGGTGCAGCAGCTGGCCGCCATCGGCATCCGGGCCACGGTGCAGCCGGTGGACGCCACCACGTGGTATAACGACGTGTATGTGGGCCGCCAGTTCGACGCCACCATCACCGGCCTTGACGCCAAGAATATCACCGCCCGTGCCATGCTGGAGCGCTTTGTCTCCGACAACGGCAAGAACTTTGTCAACTACAATAACCCGGCCTATGACGAGCTGTACGTCAAGGCTCGCGCCTGTGCCGACGACGCGGAGCAGACCGCCCTCTACCAGCAGATGGAGACCATGCTGACCGAGACCGCCGCCAACCTGTACCTGCAGGATATGGCGGATCTGGTGGCGATCCACTCCGGCCTGACGGGCTATACTTTCTATCCCATCTATGCGCAGGATCTGAGCACGGTGGGCTGGGAGTAAAAAGTACTGGCATGAAATCTGACGATTTCATTGCCAAATGGGATTACGGTCGCTGCGCGCGTCCTGCGGACACACTGGCGACCGAGAAGAATTTTTCTGACGCACATGTCGGCAGAAAAATGATTCGATTTTTTCGCGGCGTCCGCGCCGCGAACTCTGCGAGGCTTTATCTAACCAAACAAGACGAAAGAGATGATGACCATGAAAAACATCGTGAAGAAGATCGGAATGATGCTTTTGACCATGGTCATCGTCTCTTTCTTCGCGTTTCTGGCGTTCCAGATCATCCCCGGCGACCCCACCACCAAGCTGCTGGGCAGCGACGCCACCGCCGAAGCGGTGGCGGCTCTCCGGGCGGAGTTGGGGCTGGATCGTCCCTTTTTCACCCGCTATTTCGAGTGGATGCTGAACGCTCTGCGGGGCGATTTCGGCACGTCCTATGTGTACGCCATGCCGGTTGCGTCGCTGCTGCACGGCAAGCTGGGTGTCACCGCATTGCTGACGGCCATCGCCTTTGTGCTGATCGTGGCGGTGTCGCTGCCGGTGGGGCTGTTCGCCGCGTCCCGTCAGGGCGGCTGGCTGGATCGCGCCCTGACGGTGCTGGGTCAGGTGGTCATGGCGGTGCCGCCCTTTGTGGTGGGCATTCTGCTGACGCTGCTGTGCGGCCTTGTGCTGCGGTGGTTCGACCCCGGCGCGTTTATCTCCCCGGACCAGAGCTTCTGGCGCAGCGTGGGCTATCTGATCTATCCGGCGGTAGCCATCGCCCTGCCCCGCATTGCCATGACGGTGCGGATGCTGAAAAGCTCCATCGTGGGCGAGCTGAACAAGGATTACGTCCGCACCGCCTACAGCCGGGGCAACTCGCCCCGCACCGCCCTGTACCGTCACGTGCTGCGCAACGCCGTGGTGCCAACGGTGGCGTTCCTCGCCATGACGGTGGCGGACATCGTGGCCGGCAGCGTCATTATCGAGCAGGTCTTTGCCATCCCCGGCATCGGCCGCCTGCTGCTGACCTCCATCGCCAACCGGGACTTCCCGGTGGTGCAGGCCATTGTGGTGATCCTGGCGCTGTGGGTGGTGCTGGTGAACTGCCTGGCCGATATCCTCAACCAGCGGCTGGATCCCCGGCTGCGGCTGCAATAAGGAGGGACGCGCATGCTGCTGCAAAAGAAAAATACGTCCTTCCGCATCGGCCTGACCATCGCCGTTATCATGGCGGCTCTGGCGCTGATTGGCTATGTCTGGACGCCCTATGACCCGGTGGCCATCGTGGGCAGCCAGAAATTCCTGCCGCCCTCCCTGCACCACCTGTTCGGTACCGACAACTTTGGCCGGGATATCTTCAGCCGGGTGATGGCGGGCATGGGGACGACCTTCTTCATCTCTCTGTGTACCGTGGTCATCGGCGGCGCGGTGGGGACGCTGGTGGGCGCCTTTACCGGCTACTTCGGCGGCGTGGCGGACGAGGTGCTGATGCGGGTCAACGATGCGCTGACGGCCTTTCCCAACATCCTGCTGGCGCTGGTGTTCATCGCCATGCTGGGCTTTGGTAAATACAATGTGATCCTGGCGCTGGGTGTGGCCTTCATTCCCAGCTTTGCCAGAGTGGTGCGGGCGGAGTTTGCCCGCCACCGCTCCATGAACTATGTCAAATCTGCCCGATTGATGGGAGCCTCCCATCTGCGGATCATCTTCCGGCACATTCTGCCCAACACATGGGACGTGCTGCTGCCGGCGCTGGTCATCGGGTTTAACAACGCCGTGCTGGCGGAGGCCAGCATGAGCTATCTGGGCATCGGCGTGGCGCCGCCTGATATCTCGTTGGGCTACATGCTGTCCGAATCCCAGAGCTATATGATAAAGGCCCCCTGGTACGTGCTGTGTACCGGCCTTGTGATCGTGCTGCTGATCTTAGGCGTCAGCATGATGGGCGACGGGCTGGAAAAAGGGGGTGCGTGACCATGCTGGAGATCAAGGATCTTCGGGTGCGGTTCCATGGCGCCGACCACGACGCCGTGCGGGGCATTGACCTGACGGTGGCCGACGGCGAGATCATGGGTCTGGTGGGCGAGAGCGGCAGCGGCAAGACCGTGACCGCCATGGTGGTGTCCGGCCTGATGCCCCATGACCGGGCGGATGTGTCCGGGCAGGTGCTGCTGGACGGCAAGGAGCTGCTGGCGCTGACCCCGGCCCAGATGCGCAAGCGGCAGGGCTGCGCCATTTCCGTGGTGTTTCAGGAGCCTATGAGCGCCATGAACCCTGTTATGCGCATCGGCCCTCAGGTGGAGGAAGCCCTGCGGGTACACACCGACCTGTCGGCGCAGGAGCGGCGGCAGCGGGCCTTGCAGGCCCTGCGGGACGTTGACCTGCCCAACGCGGAGGAGGTCTATCAGAAGTACCCCCATCAGATGTCCGGCGGTATGCTCCAGCGGGCTATGATCGCCGCCGCCATTATCTCCCGGCCCAAGCTGCTGCTGGCGGACGAGCCCACCACGGCGCTGGATGTGACCATTCAGGCCCAGATTCTGGAGCTGCTGCGGCGGCTGAATCGGGAAATGGGCATGTCCATCCTGTTTATCTCCCACAACCTGAACGTGGTGCGCAAGCTGTGCACCCGCGTGGCGGTGATGGAAAAGGGACTCATCGTGGAAACCGGCGATACCCAGCAGGTGTTCTACGATCCCCGGGCGGATTATACCAGACGGCTCATTGCCGCCATACCCACGAGGAAGAAGCTATGCGAGAAACGGTATTAGAGGTCAACGACCTGAATGTGTGGTACAGAAGCGGCACAGGCCTGCGCAAGCGGCGGCATCAGGTGCTGCACGACGTGAGCTTTACCCTGTACCGGGGCGAGATACTGGGACTGGTGGGGGAGAGCGGCAGCGGCAAATCCACGCTGGCCCGCGCTGTGCTGGGCATGGAGAGCGATGTGACCGGCACGGTGACGCACCACACCAAGCGGCCCCAGATGGTGTTTCAGGATCCGGCGGGCAGCCTGAACCCCGCCTTTACCGTGGGCAGAGCGCTGGCCGAGCCGCTGTATATCTACGGCAAGTACGACAAGGCCGGCGTGGAGCGCCGGGTGCGGGACACCATGGCGCTGGTGGGACTGGACGAGAGCTACTATGACCGCTATCCCCACGAGCTGTCCGGCGGACAGAAGCAGCGGGTGTGCATCGGCGCGGCGCTGATCCAGAAGCCGGGGCTGATCGTGGCGGACGAGGCGGTGTCGGCGCTGGATGTGACCATTCAGGCCCAGATTTTGCAGCTGATTGCCCAGCTGCGGCAGGAGTTCGGCATCTCCTACCTGTTCATCTCCCACGACCTCAATGTGGTGTATGAGATCTGCGACCGGTGCCTTGTGATGAAGGATGGCCGCATCGTGGAGCAGGGCACGGTGGACGAGCTGTACGACCACCCTCAGGCGGAATATACGAAACAATTATTAAAAGCAGCGGAGTGATAACATATGACAGACGAAAGAAAGCAGCAACTATTGAATCTGGCGCTGGACAGCGAGCCCTTTGACGTGCACAACCACGTGAAGATCGTGGCCGTGGACGACGGCTGGGCGCAGGTGGAGGTGGAGATCCACCCCGAGACGCTGAACCGCTGGGGCACCCCCCACGGCGGCATTCTGTTTACCCTGTCGGACGTGGCCTGCGGCATGGCCATCCTGACCACGCGGATGGAGGCCTGCGTCACCGTCAGCGGCACCATCGACTGTGTCAACGCCGGGCCTGCCTCCGGCAAGCTCATCGCCACCGGACGGGTGCAGAAGGCGGGCGGCAAGCTGGTTTTCTGCGATTCCGAGATTCGTGACGAAACCGGCAAGCTCATCACCACCGGCCACACCGTGATGTACTTCACCGGCAAGCAGCTGGCATGAAGGCGTTTGCCCGGAGATACCGGGGCTATCTGTGGTGGCTGGCGGGGTTGGCAGTGTTTTTCGCCGCCTACTTCTCTTTCAGAAACAGCCGCACGGCCATGAACTGGCTGTGTGGCCGGATCGTTCTGCCCTTTGAGCAGGCGGTAGGCCGCCTGTGCGGCCTGACCTCCGTCTCCGTGGCGGAGGTGCTGATTTTATCGGGTATCTATATCGTTATCTTCTATCTGGCGTGGCAGCTGCGGTGCCTGCTGACCCGACCCCATAAGGGGCGGCGGCTGTGCCGCGTGGGCCTGACGGCGCTGTGTACGGCGCTGAGCGTTTACGCGGGCTTCTGCCTGCTGTGGGGCGTGTTCTACGGAGCCGACAGCTTTCAGGACAGGAGCGGACTGACGGCACGGGGCGGCACGGTAGAGGAGCTGGCGGCGCTGACGGAGCGCTTTGCCGAAAAGGTATCCGCTCTCAGCAATCAGATACAGCGGGACGAAAACGGCTGCTTCGCCGTGCCCCGCAGCGCCATTTTTGCCGACGCCATGACCGCCTATGACGGCGTGGTGGAGGAGTTCGACTGCCTGAAAAAGCCCAATGCCGCCCCGAAAGCCTTTGTTTCCTCGCGGGGCATGAGCTATCTGGACTTCAGCGGCTTTTACTTCCCCTTTACAGGCGAGGCCAACCTCAATGACGAAAGCCCTGCCTGCTATCTGCCCGCCAACATCTGTCACGAGCTGGCGCACCAGCAGGGCATCGCCACCGAGCAGGAGTGCAACTTCGTGGGCATTCTGGCGGCCATCACGGCGGAAAGCCCCGCCTACCAGTACTCCGGCTATCTCATGGGCTATGTTCATCTGGCCAACGCCCTGTACCGGGCGGCGCCTGAGACGTGGCAGACCCTCCGGGACAGTCTGCCGGACACGGTGCGGGCCGACCTGCGGCAGAACAGCGCCTATTGGGCGCAGTTCGACGGGCTGGTGAACACCGCCGCCACCAAGGTGTACGACGGCTTCCTCAAGTCCAACGGCCTAACCGACGGCGTACAGAACTACGGCACGGTGGTGGATCTGCTGCTGGCGTATTTTGACGGAAAATAAAAAACAAAAAGACGAGGCTGCGGACATCAGCCTCGTCTTTTTTCATGAAAGGAGAGAGAATAACAATGTAAAACATTTTCTTTGGCTGATACTACTATACATCCAGTGGGGGCCGCTGTCAACGACTATGACAAAGAATTCACAAATTGTTCACAGGGGTACGGCTTGCTGCCTCTTGACGATTAAAAATGGTTGTGGTAGTATTTAGCATACTAATTTTTAGCATGCTAAATATTAAAAATATGATCCACAAAAGGAGGGAATGCTATGGCATGCCGCGATATCCATGAGGTAAGGCATCTGGGCGTGCTGATGGGCTACTGCGACCACCAGATGCACCGGCTGATGACGAAAAAGCTGCGGCAGTATGACGTATCTCCCATGCAGTGCCGGACGCTGACCTATTTGCAGGAGGCGGAGGGACAGGTGAACCAGCGGATGCTGGAGCAGCACCTGATGGTAAAGCCCTCCACCGCCAGCGGCATCGTGGGCCGGTTGGAGGAGAAGGGGCTGGTGCGCCGCCAGACCAGCGACAGCGACGGCCGCTGCCGCATTCTGGCGCTGACCGACAGCGGGCGGCAGTTTTACCGGCAGTTTCTCGCCATTGCCGAGCAGGTGAACCAACAGGCGGCGCAGGGCTTTTCCCCGGAGGAGCGGGACACGCTGCGCCAGCTGCTGCTGCGTCTGGCGGATAATCTCAGCGAAACACAGGAGGACACAGAATGAGAACCTTTTATCCCTATACCAAGGGCTATCGCCAATGGATCCTGTTGGGCGTGGCCTGCTCCATCGCGGAGGCGGTACTGGAGCTGGAGCTGCCCCAGGCCATGAGCGATATCGTGGACGTGGGCATCGCCAGCGGCGACCGGCGCTACATTATGCTGATGGGCCTGAAAATGCTGGTGCTGGCGCTGCTGGCGCTGGCAGGCGGCGTAGGCGCAGCGGTGTTCGCCGCCAAGGCCTCCATGGGCTTCGGTGCGCAGGTGCGTCAGGCGGAGTATGAGCAGGTGCAGCGGTTTTCCTTTGCCAATATCGAGCATTTTTCCACCGCGTCCCTGATCACCCGCCTGACCAACGACGTGGCCTCGGTGCAGATGACGCTGTTCATGGGCATGCGCATGTGCGTCCGCGCTCCGGTCATGCTGATCACCGCCATCATCAAGGCCACGGAGATCAGCCTTGATCTGAGTCAGGTGTTTCTGGTGGTGGTGCCGCTGCTGATCATCGCGGTGGTGATCGTTATCCGGTACGTAGGGCCCTTTTTCACCGCGCTGCAAAGCGCCACCGACGATGTGAACCTTGTGGTGCAGGAGAACCTGAACGCCGTGCGTGTAGTGAAATCCTTCGTCCGGGAGGACGAGGAGAAGGAGAAGTTCCGCCAGCGCAGCGACAAACTGCGGGACACCGCCGAGCGGGCCTTCGGCTTTGTGGTGATGTTCATGCCGGTGATGATCCTGCTGATGGGCGGCACCATCGTGGCGGTCATGTGGCTGGGCGGCCACGATGTGGCGGAGGGCACGCTGCTGTCCGGCGACCTGATGGCCTTCTTCACCTATTCCAGCGAGATCCTGATGTCCCTGATGATGGTGTCCATGGTGCTGATGTTCCTGACCCGTGCCATCGCCTGCGCCAAGCGTATCAAGGAGGTTTTGCAGGAGCAGCCGGAGATCACCGACGGTCAGGCGGACGCCGACCTGACGGTGGAAAACGGCGATATCCGCTTTGACCATGTGTATTTCAAGTATCATCCCACGGCGGAGAGCTGGAACCTGAACGATATCGACCTGCATATCGAAAGCGGCATGACGGTGGGCATTCTGGGCGGCACCGGCAGCGCCAAGTCTACGCTGGTCAGCATGATCCCCCGCCTTTACGAAGTTAATCAGGGCGCGGTGTACGTGGGCGGCCACAACGTGAAGGATTACACCATGGAGGCGCTGCGTGACGGCTGCGCCATGGTGCTGCAGAAGAACACTCTGTTCTCCGGCACCATCCGGGAGAACCTGCGGTGGGGCCGCGCCGACGCCACGGATGAGGAGATCGCCGAGGCCTGCCGCATGGCCTGCGCCGACGAGTTTATCGAGAAAATGCCCGACGGGTACGACACCCATATCGAACAGGGCGGCGCCAACGTATCCGGTGGCCAGAAGCAGCGGCTGTGCATCGCACGGGCCATTCTGCGGCGGCCCAAGGTGCTGATCCTGGACGACAGCACCTCCGCCGTGGATACCGCCACCGACGCGAAGATCCGCGCCGCGCTGAAGGAGGCTCTGCCCGGCGCCACCAAGCTTATCATCGCCCAGCGCGTCACCTCCGTGATGGACGCGGACATGATCCTTGTGCTGGACGACGGCCACATCGTGGGACAGGGCACCCACGCGCAGCTGATGGAGAGCTGCGATATTTACCGCGAGGTCTATGAATCCCAGCAGGAAGGGGTGAGCATCGATGGCTGACAACAAAACGAGAGCGCCCCGGGGCGGACACGGCCCCAATGCCCACAGCTACCAGCGGCCCAAGGATATGAAGGGCACCTTCCAAAAGCTGATGGGCTACGTGGGGAAATACAAGGCGTCGCTGGTGCTGGTGGCCGTGTGCCTGATCGTCAGCTCCGCCGCCAGCGTGGCCTCCAGCTATCTGCTGAAGCCCCTTTTGAACAACTATATCCTCCCCGGCGACTTCCCCGGCCTGCTGAAAATGCTGGTGGTGCTGGGCGGGCTGTTCGCCCTCAGCGCCGGGTGTTCCTACGCTTACGCCCGCATTATGGTGCATGTGGCCCAGCGGACAGTGGCCGCCATCCGGCAGGATCTGTTCGACCGCCTGCAGGAGCTGCCCATCCGCTACTATGACCAGCACCAGTCCGGCGACCTGATGAGCCGCTTCACCAACGATATCGACACCGTGTCGGAGATGCTGAACAGCAGCTTCGCCAGCATCATCTCCAACGTGCTGACCTTTGTGGGCACGGTGCTGATGATGATCGTCCTGAACCCGTGGCTGACGCTGATCACCTTCGGCTTTCTGGCGCTGATGGGCGGCGTGGTAAAGGTCATCGGCGGCCGCAGCCGCGTGAATTTCCAGCGGCAGCAGGCGGCGCTGGGCGCGGTGAACGGCTATATCGAGGAGATGATCGAGGGTCAGAAGGTCATCAAGGTCTTTAACCACGAGAAGCAGGCCATTGACCAGTTCACCACCCTCAACGACACGTACCGCCAGGCAGCCACGGCGGCGCAGGCCTACGCCGGTATGATGATGCCTGCCATGGGCAACCTCAGCAAGATCAACTACGCCGTCACCTGCTGCGTAGGCGGACTGCTGGCCATCGGCGGCATGTTCGACGTGGGCTCGCTGGGCGCGTACCTGCTGTATGTGAAGCAGGTGAGCCAGCCCATCGGCCAGATCAGCCAGCAGGTGAACACGCTGCTGGCGGCAGCGGCAGGCGCGGAGCGCATCTTCGCCGTGATGGACGCCCAGCCGGAGACCGACGAGGGCAAAACCGTCATTGTCCGTGTGGAAAAGGACGGCGACACGCTGACCGAAACCGCTCAGCGCACCGGCCGCTGGGCATGGAAGAAGCCCGACGGCACACTGGTGGAGCTGCGGGGCGACGTGCGGTTCGACCACGTGACCTTCTCCTACGACGGGGAAAAGACGGTGCTGCACGATGTGTCCCTGTTTGCCAAGCCCGGCCAGAAGATCGCCTTTGTAGGCTCCACCGGCGCAGGCAAGACCACCATCACCAACCTGATCAACCGTTTTTATGACATTCAGGAGGGCACCATCACCTACGACGGCATCGACGTGAAGGACATCGCCAAGGACTCCCTGCGGCGGTCGCTGGGCATGGTGCTGCAGGATACCCACCTGTTCACCGGCACCATTGCCGACAACATCCGCTACGGCAAGCTGGACGCCACCGACGAGGAGATCCGCGCCGCCGCCAGGCTGGCCAACGCCGACAGCTTCATCCGCCACCTGCCCCAGGGCTACGACACCGTCATCACCGGTGACGGCGCGGGGCTCAGTCAGGGCGAGCGGCAGCTGCTGGCCATTGCCCGCGCCGCTGTGTCCGATCCCCCGGTGCTGATTCTGGACGAGGCCACCAGCTCCATCGATACCCGCACCGAGACGCTGATCGAAAAGGGCATGGACTCGCTGATGGAGGGCCGCACGGTGTTCGTCATTGCCCACCGTCTGTCCACCGTCCGCAACGCGCAGGCCATTCTGGTGCTGGAGAACGGGCAGATTATCGAGCGGGGCGACCACGCCCAGCTGCTGGAGGAAAAGGGCCGGTACTATCAGCTGTATACCGGTCAGGCAAAATTAAGTTAAAAGGAGAGACGATCATGACGGAAAAAGAGCTTTGCCAAAAGGCCATCGACATGCTGGATAGGGCGTATATCCCCTATTCCCACTTCCCAGTAGGTGCGGCGCTGGAGTGCGCCGACGGCACGGTGTTTACCGGCTGCAACATCGAAAACGCCGCCTACGGCGCCACCATCTGTGCCGAGCGCACCGCCATCTTCAAGGCGGTCAGCGAGGGGCACCGGGACTTCGTCCGCATCGCCATCGCCGGCCGCAGCGACGACTACTGCGTCCCTTGCGGTACCTGCCGTCAGGTGATGATGGAGTTTGCCCCCAACATGGAGGTGCTCTGCATCAACAAGGCGGGCGACGCCAAGAAGTTTGCCCTGAAAGAGCTGCTGCCTTATGGATTTGACCAAACCTGGCTATAATAATTCATATATTTTCCACAAATTTCCGGGAACAAAATCATGCGGAAGTGCGTCTAACAAAGCAGACCCACAGCAACTGTGGAAACCAAGGAGGATATTTCAATGAAAAAGTTTTTTGCCCTGATGCTGGCCGCTGTGATGGCCCTATCCCTTGTGGCCTGCGGCAGCAGCAACGACGCCAAGGACGACCAGTCCGGCGACCAGCCCGCCGAGATCACCAGTGCCCTGGGGATTCTGGAGACGGCATGGAACGATTACGGCGACGACGAGAAGTTTTCCGTGGTAGGCGGCGAGACCGGCGAGAATATGGTCGAGGACGCGCCTGCCGACTACGACCTGTCCGACCGCGCCACGGCGGAGGCCAATCTGGCTCTGCCGGAGACGGCGCAGGTGGATCAGGCGGCTACGCTGTCCCACGCCCTTAACCCCAACACCTTTACCGCCGCTGCCTATCACGCCACCGGCGACGCCAAGGAGCTGGCCTCTGCCCTGCGGGACAGCATCCAGCAGCATCACTGGATGTGCGGCTTCCCCGAAAAGGTAGTGGTGGCCGTCCGCGGTGAGTACGTGGTGACAGTGGTCGGCGCGGAGGATCTGGTGGACGCCTTTGCCAGCCGTCTCAACGGCATCTTCGGCATGGAGCTGGCCTACGACGAGGCGATGCAGGCGTGAGAAACGCCGTGCAACGGGCAGCCTTTGTGCTGCTGAGCTGTGCCCTGCTGCTGGGCGCGGTAAAATGGGTGCCCGAACAGGAAGCGCCGCCGGTGGCGGAGCTTCCTGACGTGTATGTCAGCGGCGGCTATGCTGTCTCCACCGAGGCGGCGTATGACCAGCGGTCGCTGGACTATGCTGCCCGGAAGCTCCAGCAGCTTTACGACAGCTATCTGACCGGCAATGACGGCCATATTTACCTGTCCGTCATCCCCGACAAGGGCAGCTTCGTCCCGGCCATTGAGGGCTATACCCCCGCCTTTGCACAGGAAACGGCGGACGCGCTGCTGGCGCAGCTGGACTTTGTGCGGTATGTGGATATTGCGCCGGGGCTGACGCTGGAGGACTACTACCGCACCGACCCCCACTGGCGGCAGGAATGCCTTGTGCCCACAGCGCAGACGCTGGCGCAGGCCATGGACGTACCGCTGACGGGGGATTTTCAGGAAAATGCCGTGGACACGCCCTTTTTCGGCAGCTATACCGGGAAAACAGAGGAGCCCCTGACGGCGGACACGCTGCGGTATCTCACCGGCGAGACGCTGGACGCCTGTACCGTCTATGACTACGAAACGGAAGCGCAGGAGAGCCTGTACGACCTGTCCGCCGTGGACACAAAGACCCCCTACGACCTCTATCTGCAGGGCAGCAAGTCCCTGCTGCACATCGACAGTCCCCTGTCCGCCACGGATAAAACGCTGGTGGTGTTCCGGGACTCCTTCGGCAGCAGCCTGATCCCGCTGCTGGCGGAGAGCTACCGTACCATTTACGCGGTGGATATCAGGTATCTGCCCAGCCAGCTTCTGGGCAGATACCTGACATTTGACGGCAGCGAGGACGTGCTGTTCCTGTACAGCGTCATGGTGCTGCAGAACAGTCTGACCATGAAGTAAACTGGCGCAAAATCTGACGATTTTGCTGCCAAAAGCAAGCGGCGGGGTGTTCTCACCCCACCGCTATTCCAATCATGCCGCCAGCGGCGGCATACTACAACTCTTCACTGAAAACAGGAACTCCACCCATAGGGGTGGAGTTCCTGTTTTCAAAACGAAACCACTTCGTTTTCCGGTTTTTTTGTGGCGTGAATGTCGGAGACGTACAGCACCGGGCCTTCGCCCTGATAGGCGTCGCAGTTCTCCTTGCGGACGGTGGCGGTCAGCTCCACCCAGTCACGGTTCTTGAATTTGTCCAGTCCCTCGCCGCGGCACACCAGCGCCAAAAACTGCATGTCGTTTTCGCAGCACACCATGGCGAAGCGGCCGGGGCAGTGAACGCCCTTGAACTTCTTGGAGTGGCACATCAGCGCCTTGAAGGTAACGGTGATGCCGTCGTACCGGTCGGTGTTGTCCATCAGGTCAACGTACCACACGCCGTACTCCTCGTCCGGCACGTCCAGATGGCCGCTGGAGAGATCAAACGGGGACATGTCGGGGGTCATATACTCCTCGCTGGTGCCGTCGGCGTTCTCCAGATAGATATCGGCACGGCGGTTCACCATTTTCAGGTTGCGGCTGCGGAGCTGGGCGCGCAGCTCCTCGTTGCAGCGGTTGAAGATCAGCAGGTCGGCGTTGGCGATCTTCTCCATCATCAGCTGGCCCATGTTGCGGACATAGGGCTCAAAGGTGGTGGCGTCCACCAGCACCATGATCTGATACAGGATCCAGTTGGCGGGGAAGCCCTCCCGGTACAGGGGCTCCATCTGCCACATGCCGTTATACTCCATGATGACCTGCTTGGGGCGGTACTGCTTTTCCAGCTTCTTGAACAGGGCTGGGGTCAGCTGCTCCGGATCGTCAACGGTGTAGGTGAACACGTTTTGCAGCACCTTGGGATCGTATTCGTCCTCGCCCTCCTCGCAGCAGATCAGCAGCGTGCGATCCTCGGCGGCGAAGCCGTCCTTCAGGATGCCGTTGATGAAATCCGTCTTTCCGGCGTCCAGAAATCCGGCAATGAGATAAACAGGAATATCCATAGGATTGTCATCTCCTTACAGGCCGAACAGCTCATGGAGCTTGTGCTCGTCCAGGTTTGCGCCGATGACGCACAGGCGGCCGGTGTAGTCGGCGGGGCCGAAGCGCACCTCGTGCTCCTCCGGCACGTAGTCAAAGTGCAGCCACTTGCCCTCGCCGTTGGGCACGATGCCCTTGGCCCGGACGATCTGGCCGTATTCACCGCCGTCCAGCGCCGTCAGAATGTGATGCAGCTGCTCCTCGGTGAAGGGCTTCACCGTCTCCTCGCCCCAGGAGGTGAACACCTCGTCGGCGTGGTGATGATGGTGATGGCAGCCGCAGTGGGGATCGTCGCACTCTTCGCCGTCGTGATGATGGTGGTGTTCATGCTCGTCATGATCGTGATGGCAGTGGTCGTGGTCATGATCGTCATCATCGTGGTCATGGTGGCAATGCTCGTGGTCGTGCTCCTCGTGCCCGTCATGGTCATGATGGTGATGATGCTCGTGCTCGTGTTCATGCTCGTCGGCCTCATGCTCGGCACGCATCTTCTCCAGCATCTCGTCAGCCAGAGAGACCTTCTCCACAGCGGCCAGAATGGTCTTGCCGTCGATCTGATCCCAGGGAGTGGTGATGATGGCGGCGTCGGCGTTCTTCTCCCGCAGCATGGCGGCAGCGGCCTCCAGCTTCTCCTGACTCAGCTTCTGGGTACGGGAGAGGATAATGGTGCCGGCGGACTCGATCTGGTTGTTGTAGAACTCGCCGAAGTTCTTCATGTAGACCTTCACCTTGCTGGCGTCGGCCACGGTGACGAAGCTGTTCAGCTTCATGTCCGGCACGTCCTTCACGGTGTTCTCCACCGCCACGATCACGTCGGAGAGCTTGCCCACGCCGGAGGGCTCGATGAGGATGCGGTCGGGCTGGAACTGCTGGTGAACCTCCTTCAGCGCCTTGTTGAAGTCGCCCACCAGAGAGCAGCAGATGCAGCCGGAGGACATTTCGCTGACCTGCACGCCGCTGTCCTTCAGGAAGCCGCCGTCAATGGAGATCTCGCCGAACTCGTTTTCGATCAGCACCAGCTTTTCGCCCTGATAGGCCTCAGCCAGCAGCTTCTTGATGAGCGTGGTCTTGCCCGCGCCAAGGAATCCGGAGATAATGTCGATCTTTGTCATAGTAAAACCTTCTTTTCTTCTGCTGTGGTTGCAGCATTTTGTTTTTTCTCCTATATCATATCCTATTTTGTAAAAAATGCAAGCCTTTGGCAAAAACTCATTGTTGCCAAACGGTAAACTTTGGTGTATAATACTCTGGAATGAGTCCTCCGCAGGCAGCTGCGGATCCGGTCTCGCGCAATGGATACCCACGAATCATGTCAGGCGGGGAACCGAGCAGCATTAAGAGGGATAGACATGTGCCGCGAGGAAGCCGGTTCCGTGGCTGCATACGGAGGATTTTTTTACTTTTTGAAAGAAAGGAGACGGCGGAATGTATCAGGCGCTATACCGCAAGTGGCGGCCCAAAACATTCTCAGAGGTGGTGGGACAGGCCCACATCACCGACACTCTGCAGCGGCAGGTGGCCGAGGGCCGCGTGGGCCACGCCTACCTGTTCACCGGCACCCGGGGCACCGGCAAGACCACCTGCGCCAGAATTCTGGCCAAGGCGGTGAACTGCGAGCATCCCGTGGACGGCGCGCCTTGCTGCCAGTGCGACGCCTGCCGGGGTATCGACAGCGGCATGCTGCTGGATGTGACGGAGCTGGACGCCGCCTCCAACAACGGCGTGGATCAGGTGCGTGCATTGCGTGAGGAAGCGGTCTATACCCCCTCCGTGCTGAAAAAGCGGGTGTACATCATCGACGAGGTACACATGCTGTCCATCGCCGCCTTCAACGCCCTGCTGAAGATTCTGGAGGAGCCGCCGGAGCACCTGCTGTTCATTCTGGCCACCACGGAGCTGCATAAGGTTCCTGCCACCATTTTGTCCCGGTGCCAGCGGTTCTCCTTCAAGCGGCTGCTGCCCCGGGATATCCAGCAGCAGCTGCTGCACATCGCTCAGGCCGAGCAGATCGACCTCAGCCCCGACGGGGCGGAGCTGCTGGCCCGGATGGCCAACGGCGCCATGCGTGACGCGCTGTCTCTGCTGGATCAGTGCCGGGCGGTGGAGGGCGCCATCGACAACGCCGCCGTGCTGGAGGTGCTGGGTCTCGCCGGAGCCACCCAGACGGTGCAGCTGATGCGCTGCGTGCTGGAGCGCCGCACCGGCGACGCGCTGGCGCTGTTTGACCAGCTGTACCGGGGCGGCAAGGACGTGGCGGCGCTGCTGAGCGAGCTCAGCGACCTGTGCCGGGATATGACCATTCTGCGTGCCGCACCCGACGGCGGCAGCGCCTTGCTGACGGGGCTTTATGACCGAAAGACCCTCGCCGGTCTGGCGGGCGACCTGCCCATGACGCGGTTTTTATACCTGACGGAGACCTTGCAGCAGTGCTGTGCGGCGCTGCCGGACAGTATCCGGCCCCGTACCGACGCGGAGCTGTGCCTGCTGAAGCTGTGTGACGAGACCTTGAGCGGCGACCTGACGGCTCTGTGTCAGCGGGTAACGGCGCTGGAAAAGGGCGGCGTCCCCGCCGCCCCGCAGTCCGCCGCACCGAAACGGGCGTCGGCCCGTCCTGCGGCGGAACGGCCTGTTCCGGCTGCGCGGGAGCTTCCCATCGAGACCCGGTACGACGAAGCGCCGCCTCCCCCGGAGGAATACGGCGAGCGGGTGTTTGACATTCCCGACGACGTGCAGTCCGCTCCCGCACCTGCGCCGCGTCCGGCGCAAAAGACTATCCCGCAGACGGCGGAGACCTCCACCGGCGATACCGCCGTGTGGACGCGGCTCATCGACCACTACAAGGGCCGCCTGAGTGTAAGGAATCGGGTGTTTCTCGACATGGCCGGCGGCGTGGTGGCGGACGGCTGCCTGACGGTGCTGTGCAAGGACGAGTTTGTCAAAGCCTCGCTGGATAATGAAACGGTGCTGTCGGTGCTGCGGGAGGTGACCTCCCGCGAGCTGGGAACGCCCATCCGGGTGCAGCTGGCGGTGGGAAAAGCCCCGAAGGCGACGGCCAGACCTGCGGCGCGTCCCGCGCCCATCCCGACTCCGGCTCCGGAACCAAAGCCGGAACCCCAACCGGAGCCTGAACCGCCGCCCGCGGCAGCGCCCGAACCGGCCCCGGTGCCTGAACAGGAAGCGCCGCCCGCTCCCCCGCAGGAGACCCCGCCATGGGAGGAGCCTCCCGCAGCAGCACCCACGCCCGGCGGCGACGCGCTGGACGAGCTGACGGAAAAAGGACAACAACTGGAACATTTTAAGATCACATAAGGAGACAAACAATATGGCAAAGGGTTACAGTGCAAGAGGCGGCTTTGGCGGCAGTCAGGGCCAGATGATGCGCCAGCAGCAGATGCAGCAGAAGATCATGCAGATGCAGCAGCAGATGGCAAAGGCGCAGGAGGACGTGGAGAATACCGACTTCACTGCCAGCGCAGGCGGCGGCGCGGTGCAGGCGGTGGTCAGCGGCAAGAAGGAGCTGAAGGCGCTCACCATCCAGCCGGACGCGGTGGATCCCCAGGACGTGGAAATGCTGCAGGATCTGGTGATCTCCGCCGTCAACGAGGCGATGCGTCAGGCGGACGAGGCCATGAATAACTCCATGAACAGCTTCACCGGCGGGCTGAATATCCCCGGCCTGATGTAAAGGAAAAAGAGGAACGGCATGCCGTTCCTCTCAGCCTGTCAAAGAACGCCAGTTCTCGTTATGCGAGAGCTGGCGTTTTAGTCGT
>URKW01000040.1 GCA_900548615.1 uncultured Eubacteriales bacterium
GCTCGGTAAGACTACCGATCAGCGTATGGCGATGCTCCGTCAGCAGGTCACCGATCTTCTGGACAACGGCCGCATGGAGACCACCATTACCCGTTGCAAGGAGATCAAGCCCCTGGCTGAAAAGATGATTACCCTGGGCAAGAAGGGTGATCTGGCTGCCTATCGTCAGGCACTGAGCTTCATCACCAAAGAGGATGTTGCCAACAAGCTGTTCAAGGAGATCGCTCCTGAATATGCCGAGCGCAACGGCGGTTATACCCGCATCATCCGCACCGGCGTCCGCCGCGGCGATGCTGCCGAGACCGCTATCATCGAGCTGGTGAAGTAATCACTTCTGAATAAAAAGCCCTTTGCTATGGCTCAGCCGCCGTAGCAAAGGGCTTTTTTATGTTATGGGATAGGAGTGTTTCGCGCTCCGGCGCGACCTACTTTTGTCAACAGTGACAAAAGTAGGCAAAAACACCGGAAGAAACCTCCGGTTTCTTCACTTCCGGGCGCGCTATGCTTCGTACTTGCCATGGTGAATTTTACCACACGATCACGCGGCATTTTCTTTTTCGATTCGTCATTGAATCGTTTGTGCTCCAGCGTCGCTGCCGCTGATGCTGCCGACGAACAACGCTGTTGGTTCTACCGTTGAGAAGATAAGCGGCAGCGGCGCAAGAGGAAAGTCGATTCGTCACACGAAACGAAATCAACCATGTTCTGTGAACGTGTGGTAAAAGGCCACAAATTTAGAAAAGAAACAGCGCGGGCGGATTCTTAAACCGCAGGTTTAAGCTGTCCTTTTGGGTACTTTTGGGACAGCGGCCAAAAGTACCTCGCGCTCGCAAGCGCGAAACATCTTCCCTCCCGCCGTTGCCAAAGCGGCAGGGGGTATGGTATACTAAAACTATACTATTGGGCCTTTGGGGGCAACGTCCTACAGAATGTAAACTTCAAATTGCGGCGAGTTTCAACGAAAAATATACAACGCAATTTTAACGTGCTGGACAAAACCGCCGCGGTATGGCATACTCTGAATAAGAAACGAGGGATAGATGATGCATTATGGTGCGATTCTGGAGAAGGGTGAGGAGTGCTTCACATATCTGGACAAGGTTTTTGCCGCACTGGGGAATATTCAGGAGAACTACAACTGGCTGCTCACCGACTGCGAGTGCAATGTGGATATCCCGGAGCTGGAGGACGAATTCTGCTGGATGAGCGGCAGCGAGCTGACAGCGTTACAGCGGAAATACCATAATCCCCAGTGGATATGGGCTGTGCTGTCCGCCTTTGAAAAGTCCGTCACAAAGAAGCAGGTGCTGGAATATCCGCTTCCGGCTGCCCGTGATAACCGCGTCCAGCACCCGCTGGCGACCTTTGAGATCGTGCCCATTGACAGCAGTTATGTAGTGGTGTTCAGCCGGGAGAAAGAGATCGTTGACCGGTTCAGGGCGTATTTTCCATTGAGCGAGGAATTGGAAGCGTGGTGGCGATAAAGGAGGGGAACGATATGGCAAGCATCAAATGTAAGGCCTGCGGACGGCGGTACAGCTATCATCAGAGTGATCTGTGTCCCCACTGCGGCGCGTATAACCGTCCGTCCAGCCGTATGCGGGTGGACTTTGACAAGGACGGCAACGCGGAATTGCTGCACGAGCAGACGTTTTTGCAGCAGAGCGCGGCGGGACGGCAGCGCAAGGACTGCTACGAGCGGAAAGAGTGCCACGAGGGCGCGGCCCGTCAGGTGCGTATCCCCGGACTGAATAACCAGCAGCTGATGGAAAAAATGAAGGAATTCGGCAATCAGACGGGAGCGTTGTTTGGCGAAAAGGGAGAGAAAAAGAAGGGTGGATCGGAAATTGGGTATGCAGTTATCATCGCCGTTGTCATAATGTTGCTGCGGGCTTGCGTGTCCTACATATGATACGAAAAGGAGAGCACAATGGCGAATATCAAGTGTAAATCCTGCGGTAAGCGGTACAGCCATCATCAGAGTGATTTGTGCCCTCACTGTGGGGCGTATAACCGCCCGGCCAGCCGCATGCGGGTGGACTTCGATCAGGACGGCAACGCGGAATTGCTGCACGAGCAGACGTTTTTGCAGCAGAGCGCGGCGGGACGGCAGCGCAAGGACTGCTACGAGCGGAAAGAGTGCCACGAGGGCGCGGCCCGTCAGGTGCGTATCCCCGGACTGAATAACCAGCAGCTGACAGAGAAGCTGAAGCAATACGGCGCGTCCATCCGCAAAACGGAGGACGGCGAGCTGTCAGACGGCGCCAAGGCGCTGCTGGGCGTGGCGGCCTTTGTGCTTTTCCTGATCCTGTCTGTGGCGCGGTGGTAAAAGGGGAATTTCTATGGCAAATATCAAGTGTAAATCCTGCGGACGGTGGTACAGCTATCTGGAGAGCGACCTGTGCCCTCATTGCGGGGCGTACAACCGGCTGCCCAGCCGGATGCGGGTGGATTTTGATAAGGACGGCAACGCCGAACTGTTGAATGAGAAGCAGTTCCAGCGGCAGAGTGCCGCCAACCGGCAGCAGAAGGACTGCTATGAACACGAGACCGCGCACGAAAGCGGCAAGGCGACTGTCCGTCACGGCGGCGGACTGACCACCGGAAAGCTTATTGCGGTCGCGGCGGTGCTGGTGGCGGTGTTTATCGCGGTGTGCGGGCTGAACTTCTTTATCGGGCTGGGAACCTCTGAGGGAGGCTTGAGCCCCGATATCGAGATCGGGTCCGAAGCGCCCGCCGAGGAGATCACCAGCGTCCCCGCATTCTATTACGAGCTGGGCGAGCAGTTCGTGATCGACGGCCAGCCGGTACGGGTGGAGAATGTCGGCTTCGACACGGAGGAGCTTCAGGCTACGGTGTATTGGGAGAATGAGGCGATCTATACGCCGGAGCTGTATGTCTTCTATGAGGACGGCAGCGAGCTGTTTACCTTTACCTGGTATGAAGAAAACGTGGGTGAGAACCTTTGGCAGTACGGCTACACCGACGAGGGGTTCGGCTGGGAGAATGTGACGGAGGCGTATCTGTCCTTTACCAACTACGGCTGGGCGGAGGACGATTCCACAGTAGATTCCTATTACGAGGTACGGGTGAACATTACGGAGGCTTTTTCCGGTATCGCATAAGAGACCGGGCAGGGGAGAACCTCTGCCCGGTGCTTTTTATGTCCGCTTCCGCATATAGTTGCGGGAGGGGGGGATGGCATGAAGCGGGTATGGCTGGCGCTGGCGGCGCTGGTGCTGACGGCGGTCTGCGCTGGTGCGAGGATCGCCGGTGACAGGGACAGCGCCGTGGCCGCCGACAACGGGACGGCGCTGCCGGATAGGGAGGAGATCAAATACGTGGCCCTGACCTTCGACGATGGGCCGTCGCCCCGGTGTACGCCACAGCTGCTGGACGGCCTGAAGGAGCGGGGCGTCCGCGCCACGTTCTTTGTGGTGGGCTGTCAGGTGGTGAAGGATCCGGATATCGTCATCCGCATGGCTGCCGAGGGTCATCAGGTGGGTAACCACTCCTACGACCACAAGGAGCTGGATAAGCTGTCCTGCGGCGAGGCGGCGGAGGATATGCAGCGCAATAACGATCTGCTGTGCCAACTGCTGGGAGAGGGGGATTACTGGGTGCGGCCGCCCTACGGCCTGCTGTCGCAGGAGGAGATGGCGGCGCTGACCGTGCCCATCATCAACTGGTCGGTGGACACGGAGGACTGGAAAAGCAAGGACGCGGAGAAAATTCTGGACATCATCTACCGGGATGCCGGGGACGGGGATATCATCCTGCTCCACGACAGGTATCTCAACTCGGTGGACGCGGCGCTGCGGGCGGTGGATCATCTGCAGCAGCAGGGGTATCGGTTCGTCACGGTGGCGGAGCTGCTGGCGCTGAAGGGCGTGGAGCCGGAGGGGGGAGAGGTGTACAGGAGCGTATCGTAGGGGTGTGCCCCGCTCCTACGGAATAAGATATACAAAAAAGACCTCCGATGCTTTCACATCGGAGGTCTTAATGATACAAATTATGCTTACTTGCCAGCGGCGATCATGCAGTTGAGAACCAGCGTCAGCACAACAAACACAGCGCCCAGCCACTTGGTAGCCTTGGCCAGCTTGGCGTCCAGAGAACGGGCCTTGCTCTTGGCCATGTAGGAATCAGCGATGCCGCCGATGGCGCCGGACAGACCCTGGCTCTTGCCGGACTGGAACAGAACGATCAGGATCAACAGCAGAGCAGCGATCAGCTGCAGAATCGTAACAAAGAGAAGCATACGGAAAACCCTCCAAACATATTTGCATGCCTGTCCAAGCGACAGGCATATCTATCACAGTAACAACCATGTTACCACAGTCAGGGGGAAAAAGCAAGCAGAAATTGAAAAATATTTTAGAACAAACGTTGCAAACCGGTAAAAAGTGTGGTATACTGACCATAATGCAACAGGGCGCGGAGAAGGAGGGGCCTATGGCACAGATGACACGCATGCAGCAGAAGATCTATGACTACATCGCCCAGATGCTGGCGCAGGAGGGCTATCCCCCCTCTGTCCGCGAGATCGGCGCGGCGGTGGGGCTGAAGTCGCCGTCCACGGTGCATTTCCACTTGAAGCACATGGAGGAAAAGGGCATCATCAAAAAGGCGGGACGCAAGGGCCGCACCATCACGCTGGTGCAGCCGCCGGTGCAGCAGGAGACTGCCGCGCCGCAGATGCTGGAGGAGGAACCGCCGGTAGGCCGTGTGCCCATTGTGGGAACAGTGGCGGCCGGTGCGCCGATTCTGGCGCAGGAGTGTATCGAGGATTATCTGGCCTTTGACACCGGCGGACGGGACGGCGAGTATTTTGCCCTGCGGGTGCGGGGCGAGTCCATGCTGAACGCCGGTATCCTGCCGGGGGATCTGGTGGTGGTACACCAGCAGCAGGAGGCCCGCAACGGAGAGATCATCGTGGCGCTGATCGAGGATGAGGCCACGGTGAAGCGGCTGAAGCGCAAGGACGGCCGCGTATGGCTGATGCCGGAAAACGAGGCCTACAGCCCCATTGACGGCACCCATGCCTCCATTTTGGGCAAGGTTAGCGCCGTGATACGGACATATTAACAGAAAAAGAGACGGCTTACGTCGTCTCTTTTCTGTTCGTCAATTCAGCGGCAAAGCCGTTTTCTCTCCCTCCGGGGCGGTGAAGACCGCCTGTCCCGCCTGCCGGTCGATGGTCATGTCCGTCCACCAGCGGCAGTTGATGGTGGAGAAGCGGGCGTCCGACAGGTCGGACAGCTCCGTGGCGTCCTTCCCCAGCAAGGCGCCGCCGGTGAACGCTCCCGCCCATGTGGCCCGATCCTCCGCCGTCATGCCGAAGTAGTACCAGCCGCCGCCCACGTCCCACGTGGGGTCAAAATAGTACCACTTTCCGTCAACAGCAGCCATCAGCCACATGTGAAGGCCCGCCGTCTCGCTGTCGCCCATGACAGCGGCGCAGTCCAGCCCTGCCTGCGTATACAGAAAGGCCAGCGCCTGGGCGAAGGAATAGCAGATGCCGCTGTGCAGCACCAGCGCCGCATAGCTGCTGGTGCGGAATTGATACTCTGTGGAATCCCCGTCGCCGTGTTCCATTTCGTAATCATACGCGGCCGGCTCCGTCAGGGCGTGGTACAGCAGCAGCGCACGGGCAGTCTCGCCGTCGCCTTGCCGCAGGACGCTCATATAGGCGGCGGTGGTCTGTTCCAGCGCCGCCAGAGCCTCCTGTATCTGCTCCGGGGTCTGGGTGTAGGCCCACGTCACGGTACGGGCAGCCTTGTCAAAATGGTTGTCGTCGTAGTCCGTCACCGCACCGAACACCGGGCACATGCTGTTGAGGGCGTAGCCCAGATCGTTGCCGGGGTTGCCGCTGTAGTCACCCTCCGGCAGCGTCACCGAGGTCTCGCCCGCCAGAAAGGCGTCCACCACCAGCCGGGCCGCCGCCGCCAGGTCACTGCCGATCTGCCGCTCCACCAGCGGCGCGCACCGGTGATAGTCCAGCGTGAAAGCATAGGGCGCTTCCTCCGGCGTCTCCGGCAGGTTCGGCTGCTGTCCGCCGCAAGAGCACAGCAGCAGCACGGCCAGCACCGCCGCCAGCAGAGATGTGATTTTCTGATGCATGAGGTGTCTCCTATTAAATGGGATAAAATAAGGCCGCCCAAAATGGCAGCCTTATTTTTTCGTAGCTTACACGCCCAGCTTTTCCAGTGCCGCCAGCTTCAGGCAGTTGCAGAAGATGGCGATGGCCTGCTTCAGCTCCTCCACGGGAGGGAAGGAGGGGGCAATGCGGATGTTGCTGTCGTTGGGATCCAGTCCATAGGGGAAGGTGGCGCCAGCGCCGGTCATGGTGACGCCCGCCTCCTTGCACAGCGCCAGTGTCCGCTTGGCGCAGCCGTGCATAGCGTCCACGCTGACGAAATAGCCGCCCACGGGACGCTTGTAGTCTGCGATGCCCAGCGGCGCGATCTCGCTGTCCAGCGCGTCCAGCACCGCGTGGAACTTGGGAGCCAGAATGGCGGCGTGCTTCTTCATCAGGGCCAGCGTGTGGGTCTTGTCCTTCAGATAGCGGACATGGCGCAGCTGATTGATCTTATCGAAGCCGATGGTCTGGATATTGATGAGCTTGGTGAAATAGGCGATGTTATCCTCGCTGCTGGCCATCACACCCACGCCTGCGCCGGGGAAGGTGACCTTGCTGGTGGAGGCAAACTCATACACCATGTCGGCATTGCCGTTTTCGGCGCACAGGCTGAGGATATCGGGGAAGTCCACATAGTCGCAGTCGAACTCGTGGATGCAGTAGGCGTTATCCCACATCAGCATAAAGTCGGGAGCGGCGGGCTTCATGGCCGCCAGACGGCGGATGGTCTCGGCGGAGTACACCACGCCCTCGGGGTTGGAGTACTTGGGCACGTTCCACATACCCTTCACGGCAGGATCCTTCACCAGCTCCTCCACCTTATCC
This sequence comes from uncultured Eubacteriales bacterium, assembly GCA_900548615.1. Taxonomy (GTDB): domain Bacteria; phylum Bacillota; class Clostridia; order Oscillospirales; family Oscillospiraceae; genus Vescimonas. The sequence continues at coordinate 6,968 of URKW01000040.1, forward strand.
ATATCGGGGCCGTCGGCGGTCATGGGGACGTTGATCATCTCCACGCCGAAGGACTGGGTGACCTTGAAGTGCCGGTCATAGCCGGGAACGGGGCAGATCCACTTCACCTTGTCCAGCTTGCACCAGGGCTTCTCACTGTGGAGCAGGCCGTGGGTAAAGGCCTTGGATACCGCGTCGTACATCAATTGCAGGCTGGCATTGCCGCCCACGAATACCTGCTCCGGCTTGCAGCCCAGAATGTCGGCAAACAGTGCCTTGGCGGAGGGGATACCGGCCACCTCGCCATAGTTGCGGGTCTCGATGCCCTCGTCGATGAAGTCCTCCGGCTTGATGAGGACATTGAAAATATCCGTCACCATATCCAGCTGGTCACGGCCCGGCTTGCCCCGCGCCATATTCAGCTTCAGGCCCAGCGCCTTCTGCTGCTCATAAGCGGCCTTGACGGCGGCGTACTCCGCCTGACGCTCTGAAAGCGTCATCTCTGCGTATTTTTTCATGGTATTACCTCCTTATATCATCCCAGTGTGGTATTTTTTTGCCTAGTTTACCATACTTATCCGCATTTTGCAATACATATCTCGTGAACAATCGTCTTCGTGGAGGAGATTTCGAGTGAGAAAATTGCCGTGGTTCCCCACGGCAATTTTGTACAACTTTTATAAGCGCTCCGCGTCCTCCCGCTCCTGTGCCAGCAAGGCCTTTTTTGCCTCCACGCCGGACTGGGCGCAGCCATACTCCCAGTTCCAGGGATCCTTGCGGCACACGCCGTCGGCATAGGGCACGAAGATGGACAGCAGGCCGAAGGCCGCCAGCAGCCAGCAGTACCACATGCCGCCCACGATGGCGGCGGGGCTGGTGTACAGCTCAGCCGAGGTGACGGTGGCGTTGGTCAGCGCCGCCGCGCTGAGCAACTGGGCGCCATAGGGGATGATGCCCTGAAACACGCAGGAGAAAATATCCAGCAGCGAGGCGGTGCGGCGGGGATCTACCTGATATTCGTGGCTCACGTCACGGGCCATGTCGCCCGCCACGATGATGGCCACGGTGTTGTTGGCGGTGGCACAGTCGCACAGGGACACCATGGCGGCAATGCCCACCTGAGCGGACTTGTTGCCCTTCATGACGGCGCGCAGCTTCTGGATGATCCAGGCGATGCCGCCGTTTTTGGCGATCAGCTCCGACATGCCGCCGCACAGCAGCGTCAAGAAGAACACCTCGTTCATGCTGGTAAAGCCCGTCCACACACTCTGCGCAAAGCCCGCGATGGTCATATCTCCGGCGCAGATGCCGATGATACCGGCGGAGAAGATGCCGATGGTCAGGGCGAAGAACACATTCAGGCCGCACAGCGCCAGCACCAGAACCAGCACATAGGGCAGCACCTTGATGATATCAAAGGGCAGAGCCTCCAGCGGCATGACCACCTCGGGACGGCCGATAAACAGCAGCAAAATCAGCGTCACGACAGCGGCGGGCAGCGCCACCAGAAAGTTGACCCGGAACTTGTCCCGCATCTCGCAGCGCTGGCTGCGGGTGGCGGCAATGGTGGTATCGGAGATCATGGACAGGTTGTCGCCGAACATGGCGCCGCCCACCACCGCGCCGATGACCACCGTCAGGGACAGGCCGCCCTTTTCCGCAATGCCTACGGCAATGGGGATCACGGCGGACACGGTGCCCATGGAGGAGCCGGTGGCGGTGCCCATAAAGGCGGAGATCACAAACAGGCCCGCCGCCAGAAACTGCACCGGCACCAGCGAAAGGCCCAGATTCACCGTGGACTCCCGGCCGCCCATATTGGCCGCCACGCTGGCAAAAGCGCCCGCCAGAATGTAGATCATCAGCATGGTGAGAATGTCCACGTTGGCCGCACCTTTGGCGAACACGTCAAACTTTTCGTTGATGGTGCCCTTGAACATGATAAAGGCCGCCAGCACCGCCAGAAACATGGCGGTAACGGAGGGGAACTGGTAAAAGGCCATCTCCTTGCCCTTCACCTGATAATAGACGCCTGCACCCATGTAGATGGCGATGAAGATCACAAAGGGGATCAGCGCCAGACCATTGGGCTTTTTCTCGTTGAGGGGATTCTTCATAAGGGGGAAACTCTCCTTTTTCTCGTACTTTTCCTTTTTCCACAGCAAGATGTCCGCGGGGTGTTTCCGCCCCGTGGACATCTTACAAATGGTATCATACAGGAGAATAGCTCCCATTGTCAACACTGATTTCTATTTTTCTTTCATCTGGTTATCTATATATTCGATAACAAAACTATTTTCTCCGCAGCTCGTATACGTCCGTCCGCCGGGCGGAAAGGATCGGCAGCTGCTGCCGGACAGCCTCCACCCGTTCCATATCCAGCGTGGTGACGACGGTCTGGGGCGTTTCGTCGCATTGCCGCACCACCGTTCCCCAGGGGTCGCACACGATGGAGTGGCCCCATGCCACATAGCCCGCCGCCGTATCCCGCGCCGGAGAGGTGCCCACGGTGTAGCACTGTCCGTCCACCGCCCGTTGACGGAACAGCAGTTCCCAGTGGGCGGGCCCGGTGGTCATGTTGAAGGCGGCGGGGACAACGACCAGCTTCGCACCCGCCAGCACCATCAGCTCAGAGAGCTCCGTAAACCGGAAATCAAAGCAGACGCACACCCCCACCACGCCCCAAGGCGTCTCAAAGGTGGTGACGCTGTTTCCCGCCGTCAGGGTCTCGGACTCCATGAACCGCTGGCCGCCCGCCACGTCAATGTCAAAGAGGTGCATCTTTCGATGCTTGGCCGCCAGCTGTCCGTCAGGCGCAAACACATAGCAGGTGTTGTACACCCTGCCCTCCGCCAGCTCCGGCAGGGTGCCGCCCACCAGCCAGATGCCCCGCTCACGGGCCAGCGCGCTGAGGGCCCGATACGCCGGGCCGCCCTCGGCCTCGCCATAGGGTCGGAAGCAGGCGTTGTCATAGGGGCAGCAGAACATCTCCGGCAGCACTGCCATGTCAATGTCTCCCGCCTGCCGCACCATGTCACAGGCGCAGCGGATATTTTCCTCTCTGTCCGCCGTAACGGGCATCTGGATCTGCGCGATCTTCAATTCCATAGCAGGCAACCTCCTAAAATTCCCGCAGCACCAGATCGGTGCGCCCCTGATCCAGCGCCACCACCCGCAGCACGCGACCGGCGTACTCCTGCCGCACCATGTCCCGCAACGCCGTGCCGCTGTTGTAGCCGTGGACGATCCGCAGGCGATAGGTGCCCGCCCTGGCCCGCCGCAGTGCCGCGTCGATGGTCACCTTTGCCTGATAGCTGTTTTTCCCGTGGAGGTCGATCTCCACAATGCCGCCTGCCGCCATACGCCGCCCTCCCGTTGTCTTTTCCCTTATGATAACGTAAAAGGTTTGAGTTTACAAGGAGAAGGTGGTATAATAATATATATAAAATGGTTTCGCGCCCCGGCACGAGAGGTATTTCGTGGCTGCGGCCGCGAGGTACTTTTGGCCACTGTCCCAAAAGTACCCAAAAGGACAGCTTAAACCTGCGGTTTAAGAATCCGCGCACGCTATGGTATGTACGAATTTGTGACCTTCTACCACGCGGTCGCGGAACACGTTTGATTTCGCTTTGTATGACGCATCGACTTTCCTCTTGCGCCGCTGCCGCTCACATCATCAACGGTAGAGCCGAGAGGGTTGTTTGGCGCAGGCATCAGCGGCAGCGGCGCAGGAGCAGAGACGATCCTTATTAACGAAACGAAAAAGGAATTTTTGCGTAATCGTGTGGTAAAAACACGCAAATTAGTATAAGACATAGCACGCCCGGAAGTGAAGGAACCGGAGGTTCCTTCTGGCGCTTTTGCCTACTTTTGCCGCTATTGGCAAAAGTAGGTCGCCCCGGAGGGCGAAACTCTCCCCTACGCTCGGAAGCGCGGAATCCCCCAGAAAGGAAATCACTATGAAACTCCTCGTTCTCTCCGATTCCCACGGCAATGTGGACAATATGGCCCACGCCGTGGAGCTGACCCAGCCCCGGCATATCCTCCATCTGGGCGACTGTCTGCGGGACGCTCAGGCGCTTCACGAGCGCTTCCCCGATCTCCCCATGGACACCGTTCCCGGCAACTGCGACTGGGGCAGCTTCGACCAGCCGGAGCGGCTGCTGGAATTCGAGGGCGTCCGCGTTCTGATGATGCACGGTCACACCCGCAATGTGAAATCCTCTCCCCTGGCCGCCCAATATGCCGCGCGGGAATGGGGTGCGGATGTGCTGCTGTTCGGCCACACCCATCGTCCGCTGGTGGACTACGACGGCACGCTGTACACCATGAACCCCGGCGCTATCGGCGATTTCCGCCGCCCTACTTACGGCGTCGTCACCATCGAAAACAGCAAAGCGGCCTGCGCCACCTTCGTATTGGAATAAGGAGACACTATGTTTTATATCGGCTGTCATCTGTCCCCCTCCGCCGGACTGCGGGCTATGGGGGAAACGGCGCTGTCCATTGGCGCTACTACGCTGCAATTCTTCACCCGAAACCCCCGCGGCAGCAAGGCCAAGCCCATTGACCCCGCCGACGCGGCGGCGCTGCTGGCCCTGTGCCGGGAAAACGGCTTCGGCCCGCTGGTGGCCCACGCCCCCTACACCATCAACGCCTGCTCCAAGGACGAGCGCACCCGTGAGTTTGCCCGCATGACGCTGGCGGACGACCTGCTGCGTATGGAGAACCTCCCCGGCAATCTTTACAACTTCCACCCCGGCAGCCACACGGGACAGGGCACGGAGACCGGCATCGCCCTGATCGCCGAAACGCTGAACGCCATCCTGACGCCGGAGATCCGCACCACCGTGCTGCTGGAGACCATGGCCGGAAAGGGCACAGAGGTGGGCGGTACGTTTGAGGAGCTGCGGGAGATCATCGACCGGGTACAGCTTTCCGATAAACTGGGCGTGTGTCTGGATACCTGCCATGTGTCCGACGCCGGGTACGATATCATCCACGATCTGGACGGGGTGCTGACAGAGTTCGACCGGGTGATTGGCCTTGACCGACTGAAGGCCGTCCACGTTAACGACAGTCTCAACCCCTGCGGCGCGAAAAAGGATCGCCACGCCCGCATTGGCGAGGGCTTTCTGGGGCTGGACACCTTCCGCGCCGTGATGAACCATTCCGCCCTACGGGGACTTCCCATGGTGCTGGAGACCCCCAACGAGCTGCCCGGCTACGCCAAAGAGATCGCCTTGTTGAAAGAGCTGACCACATTCTGACAAAGGAAGCTGCCACTATGTTCAAACACATTCTTATCGTCTTTTTCGTCTCCATGGTGCCGCTGATCGAGCTGCGGGGCGCCATTCCCTACGGGGTGGTATACGGCCTGCCCCTGTGGCTGACCTTCGTGGTGGCCATCGTGGGTAATATGCTGCCGGTGCCGGCGATCTATTTTCTGGCCCGAAAGGTGCTGGTGTGGGGCCAGGACAAGCCCGTTATCGGGCGGTTCTTCTCCTTCTGTCTGCGCAAGGGCGAGGCTGCCGGAGAAAAGCTGAAGGCCAAGGCGGGCCGCGGACTTTTCTGGGCGCTGCTGCTGTTCGTGGGGATCCCTCTGCCGGGCACCGGCGCATGGACGGGCACGCTGGCGGCCAGTCTCCTGAACATGGGCTTCAAAAAAAGCGTACTGGCCTGTATGGGCGGCGTGGTGCTGGCGGGCGTCATTATGGGAACGCTGAGCCTGCTGGGCGTGTCGGTGTTCGGAACTGTGGGGTAAAATAAAAGGCGGGGGATTCCCGCCTTTTATTTTCTTTTGAAACGTTTCTCTCTCCCGGCGTGTTATACTGATGAAAAGCTTTTCAAGGAGATCATTCCTATGACAGATCAAGAATTTGCCCTGGCGGCGGAGCGGTATATGGACACCATCTTCCGGGTGGCGTACAGCTATCTACGCAGCAAGTCGGACGCCGACGATGTGACCCAGGACGTACTGATACAGCTCTATAAGACCGACACCCCCTTCCGCGACGGCGAGCATCTCAAGCGCTGGCTGATCCGGGTGACGGTGAACCGGTGCAAGAACATCTTTCGCTCCCCGTGGCACAGGATGGAGGACATCGCCGACTATGAAAGCGCCCTGTCCTTCGAGGCCCCGGAGTGCCGCGAGCTGTTCGACGCGGTGATGGCGCTGGACAAGCGCTATCGTGTGCCGGTGCTGCTGTATTACTACGAGGGGTACTCACAGAAGGAGATCGCCGAGATGCTGGCGGTGCCGGAGGAGACCGTCCGTACACGCCTGTTCCGGGCCAGAGGAAAACTCAAAACTAGCCTGACGGAGGTTCTGCAATATGATTGACCGTAAACTGTTCCAAAAGACCTTTTCCACATTGCATGCCTCCCCTGACACGCTTTCGGAGGTATACAAAGTGGTACACAAAGAACAAAAACATCGTCATCCGTTTTCCAAGGGTATGCTGGTGGCCGCTGCGCTGGCCATGTGCATCACCGTGGCGGCTGCGGCCGGTATCGTAAATCTTATCAAGGCCAATGTGACACCGGCAGACAGCGTTACAGCCGCCGACCTGCACGCCTTCGGCGCCGACAGTATCAGCAGCGATACGCCCGTTATACGGGACAACAGCGGCCAGGTGCTGAACCTGCCCCGCATGGAGCGGGTAGCTGTGGATGCCGAGACCATGCAGCGGCTGGTGGGCGACTATCTGTCCACGGTGGACGCTGCCGTGGAGGCGGACGGCTATACCATCTCGCTCAAGACCTTCCTGATCGACGAAAACGGCTCCGGCTTCATGACCTATACCCTGTCCAATCCCGCAGGCGTCAGCTATGATGATTTCGGCTATGGCCAGGTAGGCATACCGATGAATCCAATCCTGTATATCGGTGAGGTGGGCGGCCATGCCATGGATAGTAGCATCTATTTGGATACCGATGCCAGCACTAACACAGAGCTGCATCTTGTGATGTATTTCAGCGACTTCGGCAACTGGCAGAAGGGCGATGAGCTGCTGTTCAGCGTGAACAACGGTTCGGATGCGGAACGCCGTGTTATCAGCATCACACCTCAGGCTTATCTGCCTGCCACCACCTTTACTGCGGAGAGCGGCGATACCGTAACGGTGTCCGCGCTGGGGATCCGTATGCGCAATCCCGCTGCCGTCGCTGACGCCGTTACGGAGGTTGTCCTTGATGAGCTGGTGCTGCATATGGCAGACGGCAGCCAGTATGTGGTGCAGAGCGAAGAGGGCAACATCATGAACTGGGTGGTAGGCCTGTGCATTGCGGACGAGGACTATCACAGCATCGGCAACGCATTCAGCTTCAACCGCGTGGTAGATGTGGACGCGGTGACCTCTGTCACTGCCGGTGGCCACTACTATACCGACCTTACCGCCGAGACGGCTGTTACCTTTGACAGCACCTATACCCGGTGAAAAGCGCGGCTTCCCGACATCAACGTGAGGGGGCGGGGAAAGTCTCCGCTCCCTCACGCGTCATAAAATATCTGTCAGGAATCTGCTGCCGCATCTTGACAAATGCTCCGAACTTCCACATAAAATAAATAGAGAGAATGCCCTCGCCAAGGAGTCATGCCCATGTATACGGAATATTCCACAGCAGAACAAAGAGCCGCGCCGCAGGAGAACATATCCCGCCAGAGCGCACCGGCCCGCCGCGCCGCGCCCAGACGCCGGAGATCCCGGCGGTATGACCGGCGGCGCGTCCTGCTGGCCGCTATGGCGCTGGCGCTGTTTCTGGGTGGGTTTATCTCCGGCTACTGCGTAGGCCGCGCTCACGGCAGCAGCCCGGCCAACAGCGAAAGCGGTGCGGACGTCTCCGGCAGCAAGCAGCAGAAAAGCAACATTCCCGCCAGCATCACCCTGCCGAACTATGTGAAGGAGGATCTGCTGCCGGTGAACGAATACTCCCGCTGCGGCGACAAGCTCCAGCGCGTCAACGCCGTGGTGATCCACTACGTGGGCAACCCCAACACCACCGCGTGGCAGAACCGCTCCTACTTCGCCAATCTGGCCACCACCGGCGAGACCTCCGCCAGCAGCAACCTCATCGTGGGTCTGGAGGGCGAAGCCCTGCTGTGTGTGCCGCTGGACGAGGTGGCCTATTGCTCCAACGACCGGAACCACGACACCATCTCCATCGAGTTTTGCCATCCCGGCACCGACGGCAAGCCCTCCCAAGACACCTACGACACGCTGGTGAAGCTGACGGCATGGCTGTGCGATCTTTTTGGACTAGACCCGCAGGAGGACGTGATCCGCCACTACGACGTGATCGACAAGGAGTGTCCCCTGTACTTCGTTCAAAATAAGGACGAGTGGACGCGGTTCAAGTCCGACGTAGCGAAAGCCATGCAATAGCAAAAGAGGCGGCACAGCCGCCTCTTTTGTTCTATTTAATAATTCACCACGATCAGCTTTTGGGTGCTGGCCATTTCATACAGCAATTGCAGGTCGTAAATATCCGTCGTTCCGTCGCCGTTCAAATCAGCGCCGCCGGATGGGCCCGAAGTGATCTCCTGCCACCAGGAATCCAGACCGCTGTGCTCCAAAAGCTCTTCGTTCTGACATGCGGGAAGCTTTTTGCCCTGTGCCAGATGCTCATACAGACCAGCTACGTCGATAACGTCCACCTTGCCGTCATAATTCAGATCGCCCTTGTAATACTGGAATCCGGAATAGGTCGTCTCTGTCCGGTAGTCACAGGTGGCGCATTCCAAATGTGTCTTTTTATACTGATAAAGCCCGCCCTGCTGCTCCACGACGGTATTCAGGCTGTGGGCTGCCTTGTTCATGACGTAGTTGTCATTGCCGGTGCAGAGCTTCCAGTGGTTTTCTGCGTCATACTGCCACGCTGCGCCGGCGGTATGGGTGTGTGCGGTGGTGTCATAGTTGCTGGCGCGGGAGATAGACATGTACTTGGCATAAGAGAAGGAAATCGTATGCGTGGATACATAGCAATTCCCCTTCTTCGACGTGTTCCAGTTGCAGTCCAGCACTTTGGCCCCGCTGGACGTGGCTTCAATGAAAATGGCCGCATGCTTCCAACCTTTTCGTGCGTTTTTGTCGCTGAAAATCAAGAGGTCTCCGGGCATCGCTTTTTCCAGTAGCTTCTTATTATATGTAGCTGTTGCAATGTGCTTGTTGGTAATATTGTCGCTGGATTTTTTTGCGAAAATATACCAGGAGGCAAAGGTAGCAAATCCGGCGCAGGACTTAGCGGAAGCCGTTGTGCCGCCGTACTTGCCCTTTGCGTATTCATAGAAGTGCCCTTCCGGGCACTTGCTGATAGTACTGGGAATTAAAGAAACAGCCTTTTTAAACCAGCTTGCTTTGATGACATTCGCGTTTGTACATTTTGTGCACCCGTGACTTGCCGTTCCGGGTTTGTTGCACGGATTGCCTGTTGTGGTAAAGTATTTGCCCTCCAGTTCTTTTTGAAGCTGAGCAATACGGGCCAATGCCTGTGTACGGTCAACCTTAGCAGCCGCATAGGCCTTTACCGGCAGCAGGGTGACAAACATCAGCAAACACAGCAGCAAGCATAGACCTTGCTTGGCGGCGGCTTGCCAACGCTGCGTCATAGTGGTGTTGTTCATGATCCAGTCTCTCCTTCCCGCCGGTCAAGTCCCGGCACACAATAGTTATATTTTTATTATACAGGAGCTTTTTCTGTCTGGCAAGCCATAACTGTCATTTCTGTAAAAACCACAAGGGCAAAAAAGAGGCGGCACAGCCGCCTCTTTTTTTATGTAGCTTTCAGTCCTCGTACTCCGGCGGTTTACCCTGATAGATGTTCTGCATCTCCCGGTCCACCTCATAAATGGCATCGCTGCACAGCCGCAGGCGGTTGCTCTCCGCCGGGCCCCAGTGACGGTCGGACTTATACCGCAGCTCGTGCTCCAGACTGGCCCACATGTCCATGGCGATGGTGCGCAGCTGGATCTCCACCGGCAGTTTCAGCGTCCCCTCAGAGATCACGATGGGCACCTCCACGATCAGGTGCAGGCTACGATACCCCGTTTCCTTGGGCTCCTTGATGTAGTCCGCCTCGCGGATCACGCGGAACGACTCGGTACGGGTCAGCAGGCTCCGCAGATAGTAGATATCGTCCAGATAGTTGCAGATGACCCGAACGCCCGCCATGTCCTGAATGTGGGCATAGATGTTGTCGATGGTCAGGTCATAGCCCCGGCGCTTCAGCTTTTTTGCGGCGCTCTCCAGCGTTTTGATACGGTGCTCAATATGGTGGATGGGGGAGTGATCGTACAGTCCCGCGAACTCCTCGTCCAGTATCTCCATCTGGGTCACGGCGATCTTCAACGCGCTGCGGTACAGGTGCTTCACCCGTACCATCCCGGCGGCCATCTCCTTGATCTCCGGCACCATCTCTCTTACCTCCGGAGCCAGTTCCTCAATAGAAATGTCACGCAGCTCGATACTGCCGCTCTTTTCGATCATCATAGGCGCGCTCCTTTCTTCCTCATTGTTAAATATTATACTATGTGGCAGCATGGAAAGCAAGTCAAGAAAATTTGTTGCTTTTTTCGTAACACGCTATTGACAAATACCATTTTTTTGATATAATTATCGTTGCTGTGTTTCGCAGCGAATTGCATATGCAGTGGTATCGAAGAGGTCATAACGAGCACGACTGGAAATCGTGTTGTCGTCAAAAGCGGCACGAGGGTTCGAATCCCTCCCACTGCGCCAAAAAAGAACCCCACCCGATGGGTGGTGTTCTTTTTTGGC
>URKW01000041.1 GCA_900548615.1 uncultured Eubacteriales bacterium
GGGCGGAAAGCAAAGCTTTCCGCCCGGTAGCTTTTTCTCCGCGCTCAGACCTGTATCTGTTTTTTTGTGTCTGAGACGCTGACAAAACGAATGACATGTGCTATACTGTCAAAAGAATACAAGATATGTCGACTGACAGTGAAGCAAAAGGAGCGACAGAACATGAAAGATTATGAGATCATCGTGGAATCCATGACGCCCTGCGGCGGCTCCAAGCACGCCATCCGAACGATCATCGAGGCAGAGGCGGAGAGCCCGGAGGCCTACGTGGAGCAGAACAAGCGCTTCCCCATCCGGGACATCAGCCGCACCTCCGACGGCGGCATGGTCATCACCACCGGCAACGAAAGCGGCTATATCGTCCGCTATACCTTCACGGAGGAATAAACGCTTTCTCTCGGCAGGGCAGAACGTGCCCCGTCCGCCTGCCGCAATACGCTCACTCACGCCACGGAGGTATCGCCATGCCCCTGCATATTGTCCAGAATGACATTACCCAAATGAACGTGGACGCCATCGTTAACGCCGCCGATCCGCTTCTGCCGGGCGACTGCCCCACCGGCAGCGCCAGGCTGACCGCCGCCTACGGCCTGCCCTGCAAATATGTGATCCACACCGTCACCCCTCGTTGGCAGGACGGCTGTCACGACGAGTGTGCTCTGCTGGTCTCCTGCTATCTGGCCGCTCTCGTGCTGGCGGATGAGCACGGCTGCGAGAGCGTGGCCTTTCCGCTGCTCTCCTCCGACAGCCCCGGCTATCCCAGGGAGCAGGCGCTGGATATCGCCATCGACACCATCGGCCATTTCGTACTGCAAAGCGACATGACGGTGTATCTGGTCGTTTTCGACCGCGCGGCATATCAGCTCAAAGGAGAGGTATGCGCGGATATCAGGGCCTACATCAACGACCGCTATGTAGACGTATATGCCATCAGTCAGGCCATCGCCCAGCAGGAGGAACGGCTGTACAGCGCGCGAATGCCGGACTGCTCCCCCTCGCCCTCCACGTACACGCTGGCGTCCCTGTCGCTGGAGGACGCCGTGAAGCAGCTGGACGAGGGCTTCTCGGAAATGCTGCTGCGGAAGATCGGCGAATCCGGCATGACCGACGCCCAATGCTACAAAAGGGCCAACATCGACCGGCGACTGTTCTCAAAGATCAAAAATGATAAACACTACACGCCCTCCAAGTCCACCGTGATCGCCTTCGGTCTGGCGCTGGAACTGCCCATGGAGGAGCTGCGGGAGCTGCTGGGCAAGGCGGGCTACTCTCTGACCCACGCCAGCGAGTTCGATATCATCGTGGAGTACTTCGTGACGCAGGGCATTTACAACGTGTTCACCATCAACGAAGCGCTGTTCGCCTTTGACCAGAACCTGATCGGCGTGTAAGCCGGTAAAAATGTCGCCTGTCAGGCGACCAAAGCCATCCTGTGTTCTGTTATCCTGAGGACAACAAAAACACAGGGAGGTTTTATTGATGAACAATGTAACAGAGCTGGTATTTATTCTTGACCGCAGCGGCTCCATGGCCGGACTGGAGAGCGACACCATCGGCGGCTTCAACGCCATGCTGGAAAAGCAGAAGAAGGAACCGGGCACGGCCTATGTATCCACCGTGCTGTTCAACAACTTCGGCTGCGTACTGCATGACCGTCTGGAGGTACAGAAGGTACCGCCCATGACTGACGCGGATTACCAGGTAGGCGGCTGCACGGCGCTGGTGGACGCCATTGGCGACGCCATCCACCACATCGGCAACATCCACAAATACGCCCGTCCGGAGGATGTGCCCCACCGCACGCTGTTCGTCATCACCACCGACGGCATGGAAAACTCCAGCCATCACTACGACAGCGACACGGTAAAGAGGATGATTGAACGGCAGAAGGCCAAATACGGCTGGGAGTTCCTGTTTCTGGGTGCCAACATTGACGCGGTGGAGACCGCCCAACACTTCGGCATCGGCGCGGATCGCGCCGTCAACTACCGCTGCGACAGCCGCGGCACGGCGCTGAACTACGATGTTATCAGCGAAGCGGTATCCACCATCCGCTGCGAGGAGGAGCTTTCCGCCGGATGGAAAAGCCGCATAGAAGAAGATTTTGAAAACCGGGAGGACGACTGATGTACGGTGCGATTCTGGGCGATATCGTGGGCAGCCCCTACGAATTTGACGGCAACAACTACAAGGCCAAGGATTTCCCCCTGTTCAGTCGGCGCTCCGAATTCACCGACGACACGGTGATGACGCTGGCGGTGGCGAAAGCGCTGCGGGATACCCGCGGTCAGGAGGACGCCGCCGTCAAAGGGTTGCTGGTGCGGGAGATGCAGCGGCTGGGCCGCGCCTACCCCGACAAGGGATACGGCGTGCGGTTCAACAGCTGGCTGTATGCGGACGATCCCCAGCCCTACCACAGCTTCGGCAATGGCAGCGCCATGCGGGTGTCCCCGGCGGCATGGCTGGCGGCGGATATGGCGGAGGCGCTGCGTCTGGCGCGGCTCACCGCCGAAGTGACCCACGATCACCCGGAGGGCGTCAAAGGAGCACAGGCCACCGCCGCGGCTATCTTTCTGGCCCGCACCGGCCACAGCAAGGCGGCCATCAAGTCCTATGTGGAGCGGGAATTCGGTTACGAGCTCAGCCGCACCTGCGACGAGATCCGCCCCGCCTATCGCCATGTGGAGAGCTGTCAGGAAACCGTGCCGCAGGCCATCACCGCGTTTCTGGAAAGCACAGACTTTGAGGACGCTCTCCGCACAGCGGTATCCCTGGGCGGCGACAGCGATACGCTGGCCGCCATCACCGGCAGCATCGCCGAGGCTTTCTACGGCGTGCCGGACGATCTGAAGTCCGAGTGCCGCCACCGGCTGACGCCGGAGCTGGCAGAGCTATTGCAGACGTGGGAGCCCATTCCCTCCTTCACGCCGCCGCAGGCAGAGTAAGCAAAAGGAACCCCTTCGGTTCAAAAACCGAAGGGGTTCCTTTTCGTTTTATTACCGCTCAAACCGCACCGTATAGGTTCCCAGTACCTGCCAGCAGGGGATCTTCGCCGCGTTTTCAACGGTGAAATCCTCCTTCGGGTACACAACGCTGACCTCCGTCGGATAGGCGGGCAGCGTTTTTCCGATGCTGACGCCGTGCGCACCGTCTGCCAGCTTCCAGCGGAACGTACAGTCGCAGAACTCCTTGCCGCTGGCAATGGCCTCCGGCGCACGCAGCGGCTCCGTCCGTCCAGGGAAGAAGCAGCCCGCGTTGTCCTTCTCCGCCGGACAGGAGCCCTCGATACCCACGCCGGTAAAGCGGATCTTCAGCAGCTCCGTCCGGAACGTCACCGTCTTTCCCTCTCTGGTAAAGGGCACAGCGTCCCAATAGCCGATATTGAGCCAGCCTCTCACGCCGTCCTTTTCCACGGCGGTGTTGAACTCCACATATCCCGTGCGCTCGTCCCTCACCTCGGCATTGACGCGCAGCACCGGGCGCAGGGACGCAAAGCCATCCGGCAGGATCGCCCGCAGCCTGTCCTGCTCAACGCCATAGGCCATCACAAATTGCTCCACCTTCATTGTCCTTCTCCCGTTTCAATCAGGATCATCGGCAGCTTTTCCGGCCGCAGCCACGTCAGCACCTCCGTCATGCGGTCGTGGGCAATGGCGATGCAGCCCATGGTAGGCCGTTCACCACAGTGCAGGAATATGGCCGAACCCATGCCCGGCCGGGGCGGATCGTTGTTATACTGCACTACCACCGCCAGCGCGTACTGGGTGGGATAGTCCGCCAGATGCTCGGCGCTGACCCAGTCCTTGTAGGCCGTGCCCTCCACCCACTGGTTATAGTAGGTGGAATTGCCGTCGTCCACCCAATAGCTGTCCTGCGTCACCCGCCGGAAGCCCATGGCGATATCCGCCGGTGGCTCCTCGCAGCCGAAGGCGTGGCCCAGAAAGAACAGCCCCTGCGGCGTTTTCCGGTCGCCCTCCGTCTTTTCCCGGGAAACGCCGTTCTGACCCACTCGGGCCTCTACCGCGTCGCCCACCTGCGTCCAGACCAGCTGTCCGTCCGCCTCGAACCGGAGCAGTTGTCCCGCATCGCCGTCGGCGCAAACCACGATCAACTGCCGCCCGGCAATGTCCTCCGCCGACACTCTGGCCCGCTCCAGCGCTGCCTGCAATTCCTCCGGAAGCACCGGCTCCGGCGGGGCGGGTTCTTCCTGTGCCGGTACGTCCGGAACGTTCTCCGGTTCCTGCGGCTCACTGTCCGCCGTCTGTCCGCAGCCCGCCAGCAGCACCAGCAGCGCCATGACAGCCAACATAATCCTTCTCATGTCAGCTTACGGTCAGCGTCGGGTGCTTGTCGGAATCCAGATAGCCCAGCAGTGTTAGCATGTCGTTGGCCGTGATCTTGATGTCGCCGTAGCCGGAGGTCAGGTTGCCCTTGGAGCCAACGCCGTCGATGAAGATATCCGAGCCCTTGCCGGAGACCGCCGTATCGCTCCGCAATCCGTCGCCGTTATAGTTGAACATGATGCAGGCCGCCGAATAATCGTCATGGAACTTCCGGTAGAGATTCTCCGCCTGCGCGGCGTCCCAATCCCGCGTGCCGCTGTTCCGCTGCATGGTGTTGTAGTACAGGGAATCCGGGTCGCAGACCCATACATCGCCATCGCTGATGGGCACATATTTTAGATTCGAGCCCCGATCATTGATGCCGATGTAGTACAGGATATCAAACTCTCCGGCAGGGGTGGCCTTGTCGCCGTCCCGCTTGTTCCACGTAACGCCGTTGTCGCCCAGATAGGCCGTCACCGCGCAGAGCTCCCGCCACGTGCCGTCCTCCTGCCATTCCGACAGGGTCAGCGTACCCCGGCTGCCCGACGAGACCAGCTCCAGTCTCTGCTGGGTATAGGGCGCCTGCGCCGCGTTGTCCTGTCCCGTCCCGGCGGACAGATCGTTATTGGCCGCGTCCTGCCGGGGCTGATCCTGACTGCCGCCGTTTTGGCCGTTCGTATAGGGCTTCAGGCCGATGGCGTCATAGAACTTCGCCACCGGCGGGATATCCAGCACGTCCAGATAGACCAGCACGCCCGTCCCCACCGCCAGCAGCACGATCAGCGCCGCCACGATGCAGATGGCCCGTTTCAGGATGTCTGTCGTCCGGTCTTCTTTCTTCGGCTCCTCATAAACGTCCTTGACGTACTGCTTATGCCGCGTGTCCTGACCGCCGCCGTTTACCGTCCGCTCCACGGTCTGCTGCACCGACTGCACCGCCGTCCAGCCGCAGGCAGGACAGTGTCCCCATGCGTCAAGAGCTGTGCCGCACCGTGCGCAGTAGGCCATACGCCGAACCGGCTGGCCCTGTGGCTGCGGCGCCGCCGTTTGACGCACCGGATCGCTCTCCGGCACCACCGTCTCCTCCTCAGCCCGTGAACGCACCGTGTTGATAATATCGGCGGTCGGGTCGCAGACGGGACACACCCCCGTCCGCTCATCCAGCCTTGCGCCGCATTTTCCGCAGAATCTATCCATGCTTTCTCTCCCATCTATTCGTCTGGTTGTGCCTGTTTGCTTCAGGCCGTTTCGTCTATCGCGGCATATTCATACATGTGATAGCTCTCCAGCCGGCCGGTGCTGGTATAGTAATGCTTCCTTGCCAGCTCGCCATACTCGTTGTAAACGGCGGAGGAATCGCTGACCACCGTGCCGTCCGCAAGACAAGCAGTCTCCTTCAGCGGCTTTCCCGCCGCGTTATACTGATAGGCCACATAGCCGGACAGCGTGTCATCGGGAAGATAGGTGTCCACCCTTGTCAGCAGGCCATCATCGTCATACGCATAAACGGCATACGCGAAGAAGCTCTCCTCCCCGCGGGGATACTGGTACTGCTTTTCCCTGCGCCCGTCCGCGTCAAGCTCATAGACCTCGCGGTATCCATTTTCATAAGTAACGGTTTCCGCATTGTTCTCCGTTACCATGGTTCTGCCGCGAGGCGTGACTACGCCCGTGCAGTTGGGATACCAGTAGCCGGTCTCCTCGCTCAGCGCCGCATGGCCGGTCTGGTTTCCCTGCCCGTCATAGGACGTTACGCCGGTCATTTCGCCCTTCGCGTCATAGGTATATGTATGATACCACTGCAAAGCGTCGCTTTCATCGTAAGAGTCCATCCGGGTCAGACGGCGGACTTTTTTCGTATCCGCAGCGCCCTGATTACCGTCCTCCGCGGCGGTCTGCGGCGGAATATCCGGTTGCTCCGCCTGCTTTCCCGCCGACGGGATATCCACGATCCCCAGGTGGGCCAGAATGCCCACGCCGACCACCGCCAGCAGCAGACATACCGCCGCCCAGAGCGCCGCGCAGCCGCGCTTCTTCGGGGAAGCCTTCCGCTCCTCCGCACCGCAGACCGGGCACTGCCCTGTCAGCTGATCGAACTCCGCGCCGCATTTTTTACATAATTTTGCCATAGTATTTCTCCTATATCGACGCCATCGGCACTTCATTGACCGATGGCAAGCACGTACCGCCTCCCTCATACTACAGGAAAAGTATATCACAGATGCGGCGTGTTTTCAAATAGCTTTTCACAAAAGGCGCGTTCTGTTGTTTTCCTTGACAAACACAGGACTTTGCCGCACAATAAACATACTATCGAACTGTATCAGGAGGACGAACATCATGCGCAGAAAAGAATGTGAACGGGACGCTGCCTTTGCCTGGGAGGTGCTGAAGAACTCCATCTATTCCACCGTGTCCATGGTATGCCCGGACGGCACGCCCTACGCCACCCCGGTGAACATCATCGGCGATGAGGTGTACAACGCGCTGTACTTCCACTGCGCCGGGGCCGGCGAGCGGTGGGAGCTGCTGAAGAACGGCGCGCCGGTATGCGTTACGGCGGTATCCACCGCCACGCTGCTGCCCAACCAGTTCACCACCGCCTACCGCAGCGCCATGTTCCGGGGCCGCGCCCAGGTGGTGACGGACGAGGGCGAAAAGATGAAGGCCATGCTGCTGCTGTGCACCGCCTTTGACCCCAAGGGTATGGGGCGCTTCGATCAGGCCATGGCGCACTGCCCCGCGCAGGTCATCAAAATCGTGCCGGAGGTCATCACCGGCAAGGAGCACGAGATGCATCAGGAGCCGCCCAAGGCCCACACCTGCCATTCGTGATTTTCTTTCCCATCATACAAAAAGCTGTCCCGGCCAATGGTCGGGACAGCTTTTTGTATGATTGTCATTGCCGCCGTCAGCCGTTGAGGATGCGCATGAACTCCTCGCCGGTGATAGTCTCCTTTTCGTGGAGGTACTTGGCCAGCTCGTCCAGCTTGGCCCGGTCGTTCTGCAGGATGTCCAGCGCCTTCTGATGGGCCTTTTCCACCTGCTCCACCACCAGCTGGTCGATCTTGGTCTGGGTCTCCGGCGAACAGGCAAGGGACGCGTCGCCGCCCAGATACTGGTTGGTGACGGTCTCCAGCGCCACCATACCGAACTCCTTGCTCATGCCGTAGCGGGTCAGCATGGCGCGGGCCAGCTTGGTGGCCTGCTCGATATCGTTGCTGGCGCCGGTGGTGATGGAGCCGAACACCACCTCCTCGGCGGCACGTCCGCCGGTCAGGGTGGCGATCTTGTTCTCGATCTCCTCCTTGTTCATCAGGTAGTGGTTGCCCTCCTCCACCTGCATGGTATAGCCCAGCGCGCCGGAGGTGCGGGGGATGATGGTGATCTTCTGCACCGGGGCGGAGTGGGTCTGCCGCGCCGCCACAAGGGCGTGGCCGATCTCGTGATAGGACACGATCCACTTCTCCTTGTCGGTGAGGATGGCGTTCTTCTTCTGATAGCCGGCGATGACGGTCTCGATGCTCTCCTCCAGGTCGGCCTGCGTCACCAGCTTGCGGCCGTCACGGACGGCACGGAGCGCCGCCTCGTTGACGATGTTGGCCAGCTCCGCGCCGGAAGCGCCGGAGGCCATGCGGGCCACCACGCTGAAGTCCACATCCTCCGCCACCTTGATCTTTCTGGCGTGTACCTTCAGAATTTCCTCGCGGCCCTTCAGGTCGGGCAGCTCCACGGGAACGCGGCGGTCGAACCGTCCGGGACGGGTCAGCGCCGGGTCGAGGGATTCAGGCCGGTTGGTGGCCGCCAGAATGATAACGCCGGAGTTGTCCTCAAAGCCGTCCATCTCCGTCAGCAGCTGGTTCAGGGTCTGCTCCCGCTCATCGTTGCCGCCGTACTGACCGCCGCCGCTGCGCTTCTGGCCAATGGCGTCGATCTCGTCGATGAACACGATGCAGGGCGCCTTCTCCTTGGCCTGACTGAACAGGTCGCGCACCTTACTGGCGCCCATACCCACGAACATCTCCACGAATTCCGAGCCGGACATGGAGAAGAACGGCACGTGGGACTCGCCTGCCACCGCCTTGGCCAGCATGGTCTTGCCGGTACCCGGAGGGCCTACCAGCAGCACGCCCTTGGGCATATGCGCGCCGATGGTCTGGTACTGGCCGGGGTCGTGGAGGTAGTTGACGATCTCCTGCAGGTTCTCCTTGGCCTCATCCTCGCCCGCCACGTCGGCAAACTTGATGCCCTCGGTGGACTGGACGTAGACCTTGGCGTTGGATTTGCCCATGCCGAACGTCAGGGAATTGCTTCCGCCGCCCATCTTCTTCATGAGACTGCGGGAGAGGATCTGTCCAATGGCGATGAAGATCACCAGCGGCAGCACCCAGCCCAGAATGCTCATCAGCAGCGAGGTCTGCTGGATCTCCTCGCCGGTGGTGGAGATCCCGGCGTCCAGCAGGCGCTGCACCAGTCCGTCGTCGGGCACCATGGCGGTCTTGTAGATGGTCTTGCCGTCAGTGGAGGTAAACAGGATGCGGTTATCCTGCTGCTGGATCTCCACCTGACCGATCTCCTGCTTCTCCGTCATGGACACAAAGGTGTTGTAGTCCACCTCGTGGATCTGGTGCTCCGACAGCCACGGCATGGCCAGCAGGTTGAACAGAAACAGCACCAGCAGGGCAACGGCGTAGTAAAAAAGCAGCGGTTTTTTCGGGGTCTTGACCTCTTTCATAATACCGTTTCTCCTTTCCTAATTTTCATACCAATTGCTATTATTGGAAGAATTATAGTGATGATACTCTCTGTTGTCAAGAAGGCCAACGGTAAACTTTCTGTGAAGTTCTCCCAGGGGTTTGCAAAACGGGGACAAGCCTGCTATACTGCATATAACCGTTTTTTTCCGGGAGGATACCGCAATGGAAGATCTGACTGTTTCCAAAGTTCTGAATACGTCGCTGGGCGGGTTTACCGTAGGGCACATCCTGTCGGCGATTTTGACGCTGCTGGTCTGTCTGGTGGTGGTGCGGCTGGTGATGAAGCTGGTCACACGGCTGCTGGGCCGGGCACAGAAGCTCAACGAACGGCTGCAAAAAATCATCCGCACCGCCGTCAAGGCCGTGCTGTACCTGCTGACGGCCATCATCACCGCCGGAGCGCTGGGCATCAACACCACGTCGCTGACGGCGCTGATGTCGGTGGTGACATTGGGCGTGACGCTGGCGGCGGAGGACATTCTGGGCAACGTGGCCGGGGGACTGGTGATCCTGTCCTCCCACCCCTTCTCCATCGGCGACACCATCGAGGTGGACGGCGTGGAGGGCGTCGTCCGTGAGATCACCCTGAACCACACGAAGATCGAGGCCTATGACGGCCAGACCATCATGCAGCCCAACAAAGCGCTGTCCTCCTCCCGCGTAACCAATTATACCGCGCTGGGACGGCGGCGCATCATCCACAGCGTAAGCGCCTCCTACGACGCGCCCACGGAGACGGTAAAGGCCGCCTGTCGGGAGGCGGTGGCCGCCGTGCCCGGCGTGCTGTCCGCTCCCGCGCCGGAGGTGCAGCTGGTCAACTACGGCAACAGCGCCATCGAATACTCCGTCCGCTGCTGGGCGTCGGTAGCGGACTACTGGCGGGTCTACTTCGCGGTGCGGGAGAACCTGCGGGACGCCTTTGCCCGCCACGGCGTGGAGATGACCTATGACCATTTGAATGTGCATGTGATAGAGAAATAATAAGAAATCCCGGCCAAAGGCCGGGATTTCTTATTATTTACACGCCCCGCAGCACGTGCTTGCGGTAGCTGGCGCGGAAGTAGAAGTACTCCGCCGTGCCGGTAATGGCCCAGGAGAAGATATACAGCAGATACAAAGACGGAATGGTCTTGAAATAGGCGAAGATGGTATACACCCAGATGACCCGGAACACACAGGAGCCCAGGATCACGATGATGGTGGGCACCACGCTGCGGCCGATACTGCGGGACGCGGCGATGCTGGCATCCATCCACGGGGCCACCACGAAGGAGAACCCCATGATCCGCAGACGCTGCATACCTGCGTCGATGACCTCCGGCTCGTTGGCGAACAGGGACAGGAACTCCCGTCCGAACAGCAGCAGCAAGCCGCCCGCCACGCCGCCCACGATGGCGGCGTAGCACATGCTGATGCGGTAGCTTTTCAGAATGCGGTCGTTGTTGCCCGCGCCCCAGTTG
The DNA here is from genome assembly GCA_900548615.1 of uncultured Eubacteriales bacterium. Taxonomy (GTDB): domain Bacteria; phylum Bacillota; class Clostridia; order Oscillospirales; family Oscillospiraceae; genus Vescimonas. Next base: position 10,543 of record URKW01000041.1, read on the forward strand.
CGGCTGCCGAAGGTGGCGCAGGCGGTGTAAAAGGCGGCCATCATATTAAAGATCAGGGTGTCGGCGTTGGCGGCGGCGGAGTTGCCGGACACCATTACCGCGTCAAAGGAGTTGACGCCCACCTGCACAAACAGGTTGGCGATGGCGAAAATGGCGTTCTGCAAGCCGGCGGGAATGCCGATGGCCAGCACGCGGCGGCTGGCCTGGGGGTGGAACCGCAGCTTCCGCCAGCTGAGACGGCACTCGTCACCACGCCGCAGCAGGTGCAGCACGATCAGCAGCGCCGACAGGTACTGGGCGATGACGCTGGCCAGCGCCACGCCGTCCGCCGCCATGTGGCACTGGATGACGAAGAACAGGTTCAGCGCCACGTTCACCACACCCGCCGCCGACAGGTAGATGAGGGGGCGCTTGGTATCGCCGGTGGCGCTGAGCACGCCGTTGCCGAAGTTATAAAGCGCCATGGCGGGCATGCCGAAGGCGTAGATCTTCAAATACAGTGTCGCGCCATCGATCAGCTCCGGCTTGGTGTTCAGCAGCGCCAACATGGGGCGGGCCAGCAGATTGCAGATCAGCAGCAGGATGATGCCTGCCGCCACGCAGATCAGGAACGAGGTGTGGACGGTCTTTTCCACCTGCTCCCCATCCCGCAGGCCAAGGCCGTGGGCCACCGCCACATTGACGCCGCTGCCGATACCGATCAGCAGTCCCGTGAACAGCGATACCAGCAGCGTGGTGGAGCCCACCGCACCCAGCGCCCGGTAGTCGGCGAACTTTCCCGCGATGGCCACGTCGCTGAGGTTAAACAGCACCTCCAGCACCTGCGTCAGCATCAGCGGCAGGCTGAACAGCAGGATATTCTTCCACAGCGAGCCTGTGGTCATTTCGATGACGCGCTTTTCCCGTGCCATAGCCGCGCCCTCCTTTTATAAAAATTCCGTATGCGTTCGGACAGTATAGCACGGCATTTTGTCGAAAACAACAGCATTTCCCTCCGATTTTCCTCTGGGGAAATGGCGGGAAATTGTGCAAAGTGCTCCCCCTTCCCCGCCCTGCTTCGGCCTCTCCGGGAAAATCGCATATTTTGTGAACGAACTTCGGATGTTTTGTGAACATTAGCACTCTCCTATTGACAGTGCTAAAATCCGCGTTATAATAAAGCCGATCCTTGAGGGAGGGCAAAGAAAGCTCCCCACCGGAGATCAAAAATATATGTATCTGTCATGGTAACAGAGTTTCGCCGGCGGAACGCCGCCGGGAAAATGAATGGAGGTTATGACTTATGTTGCCTAGCATTTTTGGTGAAAATCTGTTTGATGATTTCTTTTCTGATCCTTTCGGCATGATGGTGCCTCAGGGCCGCGATCCCCTGTACGGCAAGCACGCCAAGAACCTGATGAAAACCGACGTCCGCGAGACGGAGGATTCCTACGAGCTGGACATTGACCTGCCCGGCTTCAAGAAGGATGAGGTCAGCATTGACCTGAAGAACGGCTGCCTGACCATTCAGGCCGCCAAGGGTCTGGACAAGAGCGAGAGCGACAAGAAGGGCAAGTACATCCGTCAGGAGCGCTACGCCGGTGCCTGCAGCCGCAGCTTCTACGTCGGCGAGGATGTGGAGCCCGACCAGATCAGCGCTAAGTTCGAAAGCGGCATTCTGCAGATCAGCGTCCCCAAGGCCGCCAAGAAGCTGCCCAAGAGCTCCTCGATCTCCATCGACTAACGCTTATATGACATAAAAAATCGGTGATGGCTTTGCCATCACCGATTTTTTACTGTCATTCCACCGATACCACCTGCCTGGACGCGGCGTCATAGCATACCGTCACCTGATGCTCCTCGTTGTCGGTGCCGGTGTAGGTGCATCTCACCTGCAGCACCGTACCGTCCCAGCCGTCGATGGTCACATCAAAAATGGGATAGCCGTTGGCCGGCACCGTCTGCACGGCGGGGAAAGCGTCCTTCAGCACCTCATTCCCCTCATACCACAGGTGCTCCAGAGTGAGTCTCATGCTGCCCACTGCTTCGCCATACCACCGCTCATCCGTACCCTGATAGAAATGCCAAACCTTGCAGTCAAGGTGGGGCGTTTCATCACGAACACTTTGGCCGATGGCCAGATAGGCGCTGTCCGACGACCAGTACAGGCCGGTGATCTTCGTATCGGGATACGATTCGCCCATACCGGCATTCACACTGCCATCGCCCCAGCGGCGCTGCATATCGGCAGGCTTCGTTACCTTGACCGACGGATTGCCGAAGCTGCCGGCATACGTCACCACGGTGATGCTGCCGTCGGGTGATGTGCTGCTTTCGTTGCGGAACAAATCTCCTCGCGCTTGCAGGCTGCTCAGAAATACATACACCACCGCCAGCACAATCAGACTCAGCGTTACCGCCATAGCGATGAACCAGCGTCTGCGCCGACGGGCACGGCGTTCCTCCAGCGTCAGATCCAGTACCGCCTGCACCGCCTGAGAGGTGACAGGCTCCGCCGCCGCTTCCGGTTCCTCCGGGGCGGTCTGATAGGTCAGCAGCTGATCCACGCTCAGCTCCAGCGCTTCCGCCAGCGGCTCCAGCAGCGAGATATCCGGACAGCCCGCACCCCGCTCCCATTTGCTGACGGCCTTGTCCGTCACGTGCAGCTTCTCCGCCAGCTCCCGCTGGGTCAGGTTCCGTTCCTTACGTCTCTGGGCGATGAATCTGCCCAACATTTCTCGATCCATGGGATCACCTCCGCCTTCATGGTAGCAAACAGGGCGGTTTTCCGCAACCGACGGAGCGTTGAGTGGGGTGCTACGGCACCTAAGGCCCCCTTGTGTAAAGGGGGCTGTCACGGCGTAAGCCGTGACTGGGGGATTGGTTCGTCACCGTCAACCCCTCCGGCGCTTCGCGCCACCTCCCCTTACACAAGAGGAGGCTTGATGCCCCTTCACTCCTCGAACAGATACACCCTCGTCTCATAGGGTCTTGTCTGGAACGGGATGGCCGGGTCGGCCACCGGATAGTTCTGCAGCACCAGACGGCCCTTGGAGAAGTCGTACCCCTTAGGCGGCGTCACCACCAGGGGCCGCTCTGTAAAGGAGCAGGCCACCAGCAGCCGCTGGCCCTTCATCTCGCGGGTGTACAGGTAAAGGCTCCCCGCCAGCGGACAGCAATCCCGGTACTTGCCCTCCCGCACCACCGGAAGCCGCTTCCGCAAAGCGATGGCACGGCGGTAGAAATTCAGCAGCGAGTCGGGATCGTGCTCCTGGGCCTCCACGTTGATCTCCCGGTAGTTGTCATTGACGTAGAACCATGGCGTTCCGGCGGTAAACCCGGCGTTGACCGTATCGTCCCACTGCATGGGGGTGCGGGCGCTGTCCCGGCTGCCCAGCCACAGCCCGCGCAGCCGCACCTTCTCCGGAAGGCGGGGCATGAAGTTGCGGCTCTGCACGTCCTCATACATATCGGTATGGGCAGGCCGCCAGTTGGTCATGCCGATCTCCTGCCCCTGATAGACAAAGGGCGTGCCCTGCTGGAAAAGATAGGCCGCCGCCAGCGCCTTGCCGCTTTGCTCCCGGTACTGCTCGCTGCCGTAGCGGGAGATGACGCGGGGATGGTCGTGATTCTCCAGATACAGCATGTTCCACGCCTTGCCCCGCAGCTTCCGCTGCCACAGATCCCACACCCGCTTCAGCCGCCGCAGGGAAAAGGCAGTGTGGGCATAGTCGGTATACAGGCAGTCGGCGCACATGCTCTGGAACTGGATCATCATGTCCATCTGGCCCCGCTTTTCGTCGATGTATTTCAGTGCCTGACGGGGACTGACCATGGGAGCCTCCGCCAGCGTCACGCAGTCGTAGTGATCCAGCACGTCCCGCTTGAACTCCTCCAGATACTCGTGGACATGGGGGCCGTGGTTATAGTGACGGATACCCCGTGCCGCAGGCATGAGCCGGTCGTCCGGCAGTCCATCCTTCTTGGAGATAAAGGTGATGACGTCCTCTCGGAAGCCGTCCACCCCCAGCTCCAGCCAGAACCGCAGGATCTCCTTTACCTCCTGCCGCACCAGCGGGTTATCCATGTTCAGATCCGGCTGCTTCACGGCGAACAGGTGGAGATAATACTCCTGCCGCAGCTCGTCCCACTGCCATGCTTTGCCCTCGAACACGCTGTCCCAGTTGTTGGGCAGATTGCCGTCGGGCTTCTCCTTGCGCCAGATGTAGTAATCGGTGTAGGGGGCGATGCGGCGGCGGGACTTCTGGAACCACTCGTGCTCGTCGCTGGTGTGGTTCACCACCAGATCCATAATGACCTTCATGCCCCGGGCGTGAGCGCCCTCCAGCACCTTCTTGAACCACTCCATGCCGCCGAACTCCGCCGCAATATCCCGGTAATCGGAGATATCATACCCGCAGTCCGCGCCCGGTGAGGGATACAGCGGCGAGAACCAGATGCCGTCCACCCCAAGGCTCTTGATGTAGTTCAGCTTTTCGTACACGCCCTGCAAGTCGCCCATACCGTCGCCGTCGCCATCCTTGAAGCTGCGCGGCCAGATCTGATAGAACACCATGTCCTTATACCAACGGTCACGTCCCATATTGTATTGCCCCTTTCCGTTTTTCCTCTATTATAGCGCAAGCCGGGCGGCCTTGCAAGGCTGCCCGGCTTGCGTCTATTGAAAAAGCTGCAAGGGCATAGCCCTTTTTGACAAGCGAAACGTTACAAATTGCTCTGCCTTCTGTCAAAGGCCCGGCGCAGCCACCCGCCGATGGCGGTGACGCACACCAGCACCGCCACCAGAAACGCGCCGGGGATCACGATGATCCACCACGCGCCACGGTTCAGCGCCTGTTGGGAAAGGGTCAGCATGCTGCCCCAGGAGATAATATCCAGCGGCAGACCCATGCCCAGAAAGCTGAGGGTGGACTCCGCCGCGATGGCGGTGGACACACTCATGACCACCATAAACAGGATAGAGGACACGAAGTTGGGGGCCAGATGCCGCCACAGCACCCGGTGGAAGCTGCCGCCCATGCAGCGGCAGGCAATGACATAGCCGCTGTGCCGCAGCTGGCGCACCTCGGTACGCACCACCTTGGCCATGGCGCACCAGCCGGTGACGCCGATCACCAGCGACAGGCTCAGCACATTGGCAGTGCCCAGAATGGCCTGCAAGAACAGCACCAGCAGCAGCGACGGTACGCTGCCCAGCAGCTCGGTCAGGCGCATCATGGCCGTGTCCAGCCACGGCGCTGCCATGCCGCTGACGGCTCCGTACACCACGGCGATGACCGTGGACACGGCGGCGGCCAGAAATCCCACTGCCAGCGATACCCGGCCACCGTACCAGATGCAGGCGAAGATATCCCGGCCCATGGTGTCGGTGCCGAACCAGAATTGCCCCGACGGCGCGGCGGCGCAGTTGGCAAGATCCATATAGGCGGGGTCGCGGCCCGTCAGCAGCGGCGCGCACAGGCAACCCAGCACGATCACCGCCAGCACGGCAAGGGGGACAAGCGGCAGCTTCCGCCGCCGCTTGGGCAGAGCGGCGGGCGTCTTTTCCGGCAGAATGCCCACCACGGAAAACAGCTCCTGATCCGTCACAGCGCCGTCACCTCCCCCTGAGAAGCCCGCTGCCGGGGGTCGATCCGCTGGTTGATGCCCTGGGCGATCATGCTGCACAGGATCACCAGCGCACCGGTGAGGATACACAGCACCATCAGCAGGTTATAGTCGGCGTAGCGGGCGCTTTCGAAGGACAGCGCGCCCAGCCCCGGATAGCTGAACACCGTTTCCACGATGTAGGTTCCCCCCAGCACGTGGGGCACAGAGATAGCCATCAGGCTGAAATACGCCGGCAGGCTGTTGGGCAGACAGTGCCGCAGCAGCAGACGGCGGCGGCTCAGCCCCGTGGCACGGCCCATCAGCACATAGTCGGAGCGCACCTCCTCCAGAAGGCGGCTGCGCACCATGTAAGCGTAGTACCACAGGTGCCCCGCCAGCACCACCGCCATGGGCAGGATCAGATGCACGATCCGGTCGCCCACATCGTCGGCGTGGCCGATGGCGTAAGCGCCGCTGCTGGGCAGCCACCGCAGCGCGACACAGAAAATCAGGATCAGAATCATGGACAGCCAGAATTCCGGAATACAGCTCATCACCGTGCCCAACCGGCACAGCAGCTTGTCCACCCAGCGATCCTCGTACCACGCGCACAGAAGCCCCAGCCCCAGCGCGCCCAAAAAGGTCAGCACAAAGCCCACGCCACCCAGCAGCAGCGTGTTGCCTGCCCGCTGGACGATGACCTCCATCACCGGCTGCTTGTACTTATAGGAGATACCGAAATCGCCGTGGAGGGCGTTTTTCAGCCACACGCCGTACTGCTCCAGCAGCGGCTCGTCCAGTCCCAGCTTTGTCCTGGCCTCCGCCTTTTCCGCCACGGACATTTTCTCCACCCGCTCGCCGTAATAGGCGCTGAGAGGATCACCGGGGGCGAGACGGGCCATGCAGAACACCGCCAGCGACAGCAGCCACACGCTGACAAGGAAGATCAGGACTTTTTTTGCGATCAGCAGAGGGATGTTCTCTCTCATTGGCCGTCCTCCTCTCCTGTCAGGACAAAGTGTCCCGGCTCGACCTCCCCCATCACGCCGTCCCGGCGGAAGGTCATGGCGTCGAAATCCAGCCGCCGGCGCTGGCGCTCCCGAATAGGGTCGGGCAGCGGGATAGCCGACAGCAGCGCTTTGGTATAGTCATGCCGGGGATGAGCGAACACCGTCTCGGTGGGGCCAAGCTCCACCAGCTTGCCCCGGTACATGACCCCCACCCGGTCGCACAGGTACTCCACCATGGACAGGTCATGGGCGATGAACAGGATGGAGAAACCGTGCTCCTGCCGCAGATGGGAAAACAGGTTGATGATCTGGGCCTGAATGGACACGTCCAGCGCCGCCACCGGCTCGTCCGCCACCAGCAGCCTCGGCTCCAT
>URKW01000042.1 GCA_900548615.1 uncultured Eubacteriales bacterium
TCTTGCTTTCCACCGCATTTCTTGATAAAACGGATTGCCACGCCAGTGTGAGCACTGGCTCGCAATGACACGGCGGGGTGTGGTCACCACGCCCTACGTACCGGGTTCCAATGCTTTTTTGTAAGGCGGCCCTTGCGGCCGCCCGCATAATAAAACCGCCATTTCGGGCGACCGCAAGGGCCGCCCCTACGAAGTTCTACCGACATTCCCCATTTTCACCTTTCACCATGCAAAAAAGAGAGCCTTGCGGCTCTCTTTTTCTTATCCTTTTTGGCAGCAAAATCGTCAGATTTCATGCCAGCATCAATACGCCAGCTTCTCCGCCAGATAGGCCTTCAGCTCGCTGATGGGGATGCGCACCTGCTCCATGGAGTCGCGCTCGCGGACGGTGACGCAGTTGTCGCCGGCCTTCTCCGCGTCGCCCACGGTGTCAAAGTCCACGGTGATGCAGTAGGGGGTGCCCACCTCGTCCTCGCGGCGGTAGCGCTTGCCGATAGAGCCGGTCTCGTCGAAGTCGATCATCCACTCCTTGCTGAGCTCCTCGTAGATCTTGCGGGCAGGCTCGCTGAGCTTCTTGCTGAGGGGCAGGATCGCGGCCTTGTAGGGCGCCAGCGCGGGATGCAGGTGCAGCACCACGCGGACGTCGTTCTTGGCCTCGTCCACGACCTCCTCGTCATAGGCGTCCACCAGCACGGCCAGCACGCTGCGCTCCACGCCCAGAGAGGGCTCCACCACGTAGGGGATGTAGCGCTCGTTGGTCTCGGGATCGAAGTAGGTCAGATCCTTGCCGGACACAGTCTGATGCTGGGTCAGGTCGTAGTCGGTACGGTCGGCCACGCCCCACAGCTCGCCCCAGCCGAAGGGGAACAGGAACTCGAAGTCCGTGGTGGCCTTGGAGTAGAAGCACAGCTCCTCGGGATCGTGGTCGCGGAGCCGCAGGTTCTCGTCCTTCAGGCCGATGCCCAGCAGCCAGTTGTGGCAGAAGGTGCGCCAGTAGTTGAACCACTCCAGATCAGTGCCGGGCTTGCAGAAGAACTCCAGCTCCATCTGCTCGAACTCGCGGACGCGGAAGATGAAGTTGCCCGGGGTGATCTCGTTGCGGAAGGACTTACCGATCTGGCAAACGCCGAAGGGCAGCTTGCGGCGGGTGGTGCGCTGGGTGTTGACGAAGTTGGTGAAGATGCCCTGGGCCGTCTCGGGACGGAGGTACACGGTGTTCTTGGCGTCCTCGGTAACGCCTTGGAAGGTCTTGAACATCAGGTTGAACTGACGGATATCGGTGAAGTTGTGCTTGCCGCAGGAGGGGCAGGGAATGTTCTTCTCCTCCACGAAGTCCTTCATCTCCTGCTGGGAGAAGGCGTCAATGGGCTTGGGCAGCTCGAAGCCGTTGGTCTGGCACCATTCCTCGATCAGCTTGTCGGCGCGGAAGCGCTCCTTGCACTCCTTGCAGTCCATCAGAGGATCGGAGAAGCCCGCCAGATGGCCGCTGGCCACCCAGGTCTGGGGGTTCATGAGGATGGCGGCGTCCTGACCCACGTTGTAGGGGTTCTCCTGCACGAATTTCTTCCACCAGGCCTTTTTGATGTTGTTCTTCAGCTCCACGCCAAGGGGGCCGTAGTCCCACGTGTTGGCCAGGCCGCCGTAGATCTCAGAGCCTGCGAAGATAATGCCGCGGTTTTTGCACAGCGCCACGATCTTATCCATGGTCTTTTCGGTGTTTTTCATGGTGATATCTCCTTTATGTGAATATTTTTGGTAAATAAAAATATGCCCTGAGTCCCTTTTAAGGACTCAGGGCGAACTAAACAGTCCGTGGTTCCACCTGAATTTGGAAGCATTCCACACTCTTATCGCCGGTAACGGGGCGTCCGGCGGGCATTTCCTCCCGCGGCTCCGGGCAGCCACGCCCATCATCGCCTGTTGCTTTGCCTAGGATAGCACGTTTTTCCGCAGGTGTCAAGGAAATTTGGGAAAGGGTCGTGGGAAAATACCGAACGCACGCCGCTTTTTGCGTAGGAGCCGATATCTACATTGGCCCGCCCTCACCCCGCCGTTTTCCCATCATGCCGCCTTTGGCGGCATACCACTTCTCTTCCCTTTTCACTCTTCCCTCTTCACTGCAAAAAAAGAACACCCCGCAAGGTGTTCTTTTTTGCTTCAGTTGTTCTCGCTGCGGTCGTAGGCCACCACCACGCGGCGGTTGGGCTCGGTGCCCACCGAATAGGTGGTGACGCCCTTCACGTCCTGCAGGGCGGCGTGGATCACATGGCGCTCGTAGGCGTTCATGGCCTCCAGCGTGACGCTGCGGCGATACTTCTTCACCTTGGCGGCCACCTTCATGGCCAGGCTCTCCAGACTGGCTTCCCGGCGGGCGCGATAGTTCTCGGCGTCCACATGGACGCGGATTCGCTTCTCGCTGCCGCTGTTGACGGCGTAGTTGGTCAGCTGCTGGATGGCGTCCAGCGTCTCACCGCGGCGGCCGATCAGCGCGCCCAGCTTCTGACCCTCCAGAATGGCCTTGTACCGGCCCTTCTCCTCCTCGTACACCTTCACGGCGGCGGGGCTCTCCATATGCTCCAGCAGACCGGTCAGGAACACGGTGATACGCTGGGCATTGTCGTCATGGCACTCCGGCAGCTCCACAGCAGGAGCGGCAGGGGCTTCCGCAGCGGCCTCGGCAGGCTTTTCCTCACGGCGGGGCTTGGTGGGACGGGGCTGCTGAGGCTTGGACTGCTGGGGCTTCTGGGGCCGGGGCTTCGGCTCTTCCTTCTTCTCGACCTTTTCCACAACAGGCTTGACGGGCACGGCGACCTCCTCCATGGGAGCCTCGTCGGGGCCGTAGGTCACGCGGACGCGGGCAGGCTTGGCGCCCATACCCAGAAAGCCGCTCTTGGCACGCTCCAGGATCTCCACGGACACATCGTCACGATCCATGCCCAACTGGGCAAGGGCCTTGCTGATGGCCTCCTCCTCGGTCTTGCCTGTTACATCGATATAACTCATAGACAAAACTCCTTATTCGTCGTAATGCTTCTCGCTGTACGCGCGGCCGCGAGCGTAGGGACGGTTGCCCACACGGCCCGCCTCGGTGGTGGCGGCGCGCTTTTCCTTATGCTCTTCCTTGGGCTGGGACTTTTTCTTGCTGCCCTGCTGGGGCTTTTTGGCGGCGTTGGCCTGCTCCAGCTGCTTGTTGTAATTCTCGCGAGCGGCCTGCATCTTGGCGGCGCGCTTTTCCCGCTTCTCCCGCTCCTTATCGCTCTCCTCTTCCTCCAGCTTCTTGCCAAAGTACTTATTGAGGATCATCTCCTGAATGGCGGAGAAGGCGGCGTTGGCGATCCAGTACACGCACAGAGCGGCGGGGAACATGAAGCCCATCCACACCGTCATCAGGGGGAACAGGTACATCATCATCTTGCTCTGGCTGTTCATGGTGTTGGAGCTGGCCTTCATGGAGACCATGCTCATCACCAGCTGCAAGGCGGCGGCGATAAAGGGCATGATCAGCAATCCCCACACCGGCCATCCGCCGCCGGGGAACTGGCTCATCACCTGAGAGGGCTGGCTGGCCAGATCCACACCCAGGAAGCTGTAGTCCAGATCGATCAGACCGTCGAACTTACCGGCAAAATCCGCCCAGTGATCATGGATAAAGTCGGTCAGATAGATCTGCTCATAGGCGTTGTTGCTGGCGGGCGCGGTATAGCCCAGAGAGGTGGCCAGCGTGGTGATCTCATCGATCACCTCGTTGGACAGGTTCATGAAGAACCGCAGGGGGGTACGGATGATATAGTACAGGGCGATCAGGATGGGGAAAGGCAGGAAAGACCACAGGCAGCCGGACATGGGGTTGACGCCCTCCTTGGCGTACAGGTCGGCCATTTCCTGCTGCTGCCGCTCCTTGTTGTTGGCGAAGCGGGTCTGGATATCCTTGATCTTGCCCTGCATCCGGTTCATGCGCAGCATGCTCTTCTTGCTCTTCATCTGGAAGGGCAGGATCACCAGCTTCACCACCAGGGTGAACAGGATCAGCGCCACGCCGTAGGAACCGGTCAGGCTGTAGAACATTCTCGTCAGCCAGGCGAAAGGCACACAGATATAATATCCGATTTGTGCAAACATTGTTTTTCCTCCGTAGGTCGTTTACTTGTGTCGCGGATATGGAAAATTGTGGGAAAACACCTCAAACATTCTGCTTCATGGCACGGGGTCATACCACCCGCCCTTGTGGAACGGATGGCACTTGAGAAACCGACGGAACGCCAGCCAGCCGCCCTTCAGCGCGCCGTACTTCTCCACCGCCTCCAGCGCGTACTGGGAGCAGGTGGGGATAAACCGGCACCGGGGCGGAAACAGGGGCGACACCGCCGTCTGGTAAAAGCGGATGGCCTTCAGAATCGCCCGCTTCATGCCTGCGGCTCCAGCAGACCCAGCGCCTCCAGCGCCCGGCCATACTGCTTGTCCAGCTTGCTGTAGGGCGTGTGAACGGCCTTTACCCGGCCCACCAGGATCACGTCGTAGCCCTTTTTCATGGCGGGCAGGTGCAGGCGGTACATCTCACGCAGCTGGCGGCGGACGCGGTTGCGCACCACGGCCTTCCCAAGCTTGGTGCTGACGGTAACGCCCAGGCGGGTCTTGCCCTGTCTGTTTTTCTGGCAGTAGACCACCACAGCGGGCTGCACGCTGGACTGTCCCTTTCGGTAAATGCGCCGGAACACATGATTCTCTTTTACGGTCACGGCAGCTTTCATGGTTTCTCCTTTGCGGGGGACGCTTCGTAGGGGCCGGCGTCCTCGACGGCCCGTCGGTTTACCGAAGCGTTTTCGTAAGGGGAGCGAGGCGTCGAGGACGCCGCCCCCTACAACATATCATGTGACCCGCTTGTTTATCCCGAAAAATGCAAATACCAACAGGGACGGCAGTTTTCCCTTCCACCGTCCCTGGCTTATTTAAGCTTGTTTGGGGTGCACTTTCCGCCGTCCTCAGTGGGTCAGGCGGGCACGGCCCTTGGCGCGGCGGCGGGCGAGAACCTTGCGGCCATTGCTGGTAGCCATTCTCTTACGGAAGCCGTGCACCTTGGAGCGCTGGCGCTTCTTGGGCTGATAGGTACGGAACATTGCATGACACCTCCATCTTAAAAATATCGCCTCCGCGCATGGATTCATGGCGGCGCGTACTCGACAGCGGACGAAAGGTCCGCCGCAGTCGACTTGAAAAGTGCGCAAACGCGCAACTGATATTATACAGAAAAACACCAACGTTTGTCAACAACTAAATATTGTGTCTTTGTCGAAGGGTGGGAACAAGGGGTAACTGGTGTGACGGGATCCACGTTTCTGTCATTGCGAGCCAGTGATCACACTGGCGTGGCAATCCGTTTCTTAATACTGCGGTGTAAATCCAGATAGATACTACGGCGGCATAGCCGCCGAGATCGGAGGCTAAAAACATGCCACTGGCATGTTTTCTTAACGCCCCGACGGATTCCCACGACAGTGATATCGGTCACTGTCTCGGAATGACACCGTCAGGGCGGGCAGAGTCGCCCGCCCCTACGAAAAAGGATCACCGGCAATCTGTCTCCCCCTTGCATTTCTCCCTTCCCCGTAGTATCATTATTATTTACTGAGCATTTCACGGAACAGAAAGGAACCTCTCCCATGGCAGAGAACAAGCTGGGCGTCATGCCCGTTTCCAAACTCATCTGGAACATGTCCCTCCCCATTATCGCCTCCATGCTGGTGCAGGCGCTGTACAACATCGTGGACAGTGTATTCGTCAGCTGGGTCAGCGAGGCGTCGCTGACGGCGGTATCGCTGGCCTTCCCCGCCCAGAATTTGATGATCTCGCTGGCGGCAGGCACGGCGGTAGGCGTCAACGCGCTGCTGGGCCGTGCGTTAGGCGCGGGAGAGCGGCAGCGGGCCGACCGTGTGGCGGTGAACGGCCTGTTTCTGGCGTTCGTGGGCTTTGCCGTCAGCTGTGTGCTGGGCCTGACCTGCGCCGGGGCGTTCCTCCGCTCCCAAACCCAGGTGGAGGAGATCGTGGTGATGGGCGAGCAGTACCTGCACATCGTCATGGGCTGCTCTTTCGCCCTGTTCGGCCAAATCATGCTGGAGCGGCTGCTGCAAGGCACCGGCCGTTCCCTGCTGAGCATGTACACCCAGGGTCTGGGCGCTATCGTCAACATCATTCTGGACCCGATTTTCATTTTCGTGTTTGACATGGGCGTGGCAGGCGCCGCTATCGCCACCGTCATCGGCCAGATCTGCGGTATGCTGCTGGCGGCCTACTTCAACGTGAAGAAGAACACCGATATTACCCTCCGGGTCAAAGGCTTCCGGCCCGACTGGCGGCTGATCGGCAGCATTTACGCCATCGGTTTGCCCAGCGTTATTATGATGGCCATCGGCTCCGTCATGACCTTCCTGATGAACAAGATCCTCATCACCTACCACTCCGCCCACGAGACGGCGGCTACCGCGTTCGGCATTTACTTCAAGCTGAATTCCTTTATCTTCATGCCGGTGTTCGGCCTGAATAACGGCGTGGTGCCCATCATCGCCTATAACTACGGCGCACAGAACCGTTCCCGTATGGTGGAGGCCATTAAGCGCAGCGCCATTTACGCGTCCATTATCATGCTGCTGGGTATCGCGCTGTTTCAGGCCATCCCCGGCACGCTGCTGAAGATTTTCGACGCCACCGACACCATGCTGACCGTGGGCATCCCCGCCCTGCGGATCATCTCCCTCAGCTTCTGGATCGCCGGCGCCTGCATCGCGCTGGGCGGCTCGTTCCAGGCGCTGGGCAAGTCCATGTACTCCATGGTGGTGTCCATCATCCGCCAGCTGGTATTTCTGATCCCCATCGCCTACGTGCTGGCCCGGTACGGCCAGAGCATCGGCAACGACGATCTGGTGTGGTGGTGTTTCCCTCTGGCGGAGGTGGCGTCGCTGTTCGTGACGCTGGCGTTCTTCCGGCGGCTGTACCGGACGCTGATCTCCAAGATCCCCGAGCATGGCACCAAAGACGGCGGCGAGGAAAGCCTGCTGGGGTAAAATTTGATAGGTTGATAGGAAAAGAGCGGACACGTGTCCGCTCTTTTTTTGGTGTTTCGCGCTCCGGCGCGAGATACTTTTGGCCGTTGTCCCAAAAGTACCCAAAAGGACAACTTAAACCTGCGGTTTAAGAATCCGCCCGCGCTATACCCCTTTACAAATTTGCAGCCTTATACCACGCGTTTGTAGAACACGGTGGTTATCGTTACGTATGACGCATCGACTTTCTTCTTGCGCCGCTGCCGCTCATACACTCGACGATAGAACCGAAAGCGCTGTTCGGCGTAGGCATCAGCGGCAGCGGCGCAGGAGCAGAGACGATCCTTTTATCCAAACGCAGAAGAAAACCTTGCGTGAACGTGTGGTATGCAATCACAAGTCCGCACAGAATATAGCGCGCCCGGAAGTGAAGGAACCGGAGGTTCCTTCTGGCGCTTTTGCCTACTTTTGCCGCTATTGGCAAAAGTAGGTCGTCCCCGAAGGGACGAAACTCTTTCCCTCCCGCGTTTTATTAGAATAAGTATTACTTTACTTTTCCACAGCTTTCTGTTATACTTAGCATTAGAGAAATAGGCTCACGGGAAACGGGAAGGGAGTGCAGGGATGAATTCACTGTCCGACGTATGGAAAACAGTACTTGACCGACTGAAAAAACAACTCTCCGACACCACCATCAACACCTGGTTTGACGAGGTTACGGTGGTGACCATGGAGGATTCCGCACTGGTGCTGCACTGCGGCAACGTGTTTAAGAAAAGTACCATCGAAAAACGCTTTGTACCCCAGATCAAGGAGGCGCTGCGGGATATCTTCTCCTCCGATCTGGAGGTGAAGCTGCTGGACGACGAGCAGCTGGCCGCCTATCACGGCGTGCGGCCCGACCACCCCGACACGCTGGCCGACAGCGAGGCCTTCACCTTTGAGACCTACGTGGTGGGCCCGCAGAACAAGATGGCCTACGCCGCCGCCCGCAGTGTGGCGGAAAAGCCTGCCGGTTCCTTCAACCCCCTGTTCATCTACGGCGACAGCGGACTGGGCAAGACCCACCTTCTCCACGCCATCGCCCGGCAGACCCGGCGTCTCCGTCCGGAGAGCAGCATCGTGCTGGTGAAGGGCGTGGACTTCACAAATGAACTGATCGAAGCCATCCGGGGCGGCACCACCTCTGAATTCCGGGATAAATACCAGAAGGAATCTCTCCTGCTGGTGGACGATATCCAGTTTATCGCCGGCAAGCAGCAGACACAGGAGGAGTTCTTCCATACCTTCAACGCGCTGTACGAGTCCGGCAAGCAGATCGTCCTGACCTCCGACCGTCCGCCCAAGGAAATGACCCAGCTGGAGGATCGTCTCCGCACCCGGTTCGAGTGGGGCCTGATGGTTGACGTCGAACCCCCAGACTACGAGACGAGACTGGCCATCATCCGCAACAAGGCGGCCCTGCTGGGCATCAATCTGCCGGATCGCATCTCCAGCATGATCGCCGAGAATATCACCGCCAACGTCCGCCAGATCGAGGGCGTGCTGAATAAGATCCTGGCCTACAGCGACCTGATGGGCGTTATGGACGAGGAAGCCATCATGAAGGCGCTGGAAGACGTGGTGAAAAACAGCAACGAGTACATCCCCACGCCGGAGTCCATTATCGAGTATATCTCCAAGTATTTCGGCATCGAGCCGGACGTTCTGCAGGGACAGAGCCGGAGCCGCGACATTACCAACGCCCGCCAGATCGCCATGTACCTGATCCGCCGCATGACCAACCTGTCCTTGAAGGACATCGGCAAGGCCCTTGGCAACCGCGACCACAGTACCGTCATGCACAGTCTGGAAAAGGTGGAGGCCCAGATGCGCTCCGACCCCGCCTTTGCCGAAACGGTGAAGGAGATCACCACCAACATCAACGCGAAACAGTGAGAAAAATTTAAAGCCTCCTTGTGTAAAGGGAGGTGTCAAAAATCTTGATTTTTGACGGAAGGATTGTCGTAGAGACAGCTATTGTGGCCACCAACTGGTAGTCTAGCCTACATCAGACAACCCCTCAGTCAGTCTTGCGGCTGACAGCTCCCCTTACACAGGGGAGCCATTACTGTGATGCCCCAACCATTTTTCCCCATTTCCCGTGGAATCCACATGGAAAATATGTGGATAACCCTTTCTTCCCCGACAGGTGTGGAAACCGTTCGCCTTTTCCCACCATGTCCCGTGGAGAAAAAACACCGGGAAATACAGGGCTTGTCCCACTTTTCCACATTTTTTTCTACTACTGCTGATACTACGAAATAAATAGATTAGTTTATGTTGTGTTTCCAAAAAATATGCCTGCGATTTTTTGGAAGGCCACGACAGGAAAGGATCACCTATGCTGAAATTCTCCTGCGAAAAAGCGCTGCTGCAAGCGGCGGCGGCCACCGCCAGCCGCGCCGTTGCCGCGAAAAGCTCCATCCCGGCGCTGGAGGGCCTGCTGCTGGAGGGCGGCGACGGCCTTACCCTGTCGGGCTACAACACACAGACCGGTATCCGCACACGGCTGGAGGCCGACGTGCGGGAGGAGGGCCGCATCGTACTGAATGCCCGCCTGTTTGGCGACATTATTCGCCGTATGCCGGATGATATGATTGTATTCTCGGCGGACGAAAAGCTGATGGTGCACCTCAGCTGCGGCGACGCCAGCTTTGACATTCTGGGCCTGTCCGCCGACGATTACCCCGAGCTGCCGGAGGTGGACGACCAGTACGGCGTCGCCATACAGCAGAAAACGCTGAAGGCCATGATCGGCCAGACGGCCTTCGCCGTCTCCACCAACGAGAGCCGCCCCGTCCATACCGGCTCCCTGTTTGAGATCGACGACAGCGGCCTTACCATGGTGTCGGTGGATGGCTTTCGCCTTGCCCTGCGGCACGAGCCGCTGGAGAAGATCGAGGGCGGCGCGTTCCGCTTCGTGGCGCCGGGCAGCGCTCTGAAGGAGGTAGAGAACATCTGCGGCGACAGCGATGATATGGTCAATATTACCTGCGGCAAGCGCCACCTGCTGTTCTCCGTGGGCGAGACCCAGCTGATCTGCCGCCGTCTCGAGGGCGAATTCCTGGATTACAAGAACGCTATTCCCCGCAATAACCCCATTCTGGTGGACGTGGAGAACAGCGCCCTGCTGCAGAGCCTTGACCGTGTGTCGGTGGTCATCAGCGAGAAGCTGAAAAGCCCCGTCCGCTGCGTGTTCGACCTTGACCGGGTGTATCTCAGCGCCCGCACCGGCAACGGCGAGGCCAAGGATATCTGCCTCACAAAGGGCGACGGCGCGGGCCTTGAGATCGGCTTCAATAACCGCTACCTCATGGAGGCGCTGCGGTACGCTCCGGCGGACACGGTGCGCTTCGCCCTGAACACCAATATTTCCCCTTGCGTTATCACCCCCACCGACGGCAGCGACAGCTTTTTGTATATGGTTCTGCCGGTGAGATTGAAGGCGCAGTAAGGATGTTTCGTGGCTCCGGCCACGAGGTACTTTTGCCCACAGCGGCAAAAGTACCCAAAAACGCTGCTTAAACCTGCGGTTTAAGAATCCGCGCACGCTGTTTTGCATTGCAAATTTGTGGCCTTGTACCACGCGTTCACAGAACATTGCCATTATCGTTTCTCATGACGCATCGACTTTCTTCTTGCGCCGCTGCCGCTCATTACTGCAACGGTAGAAGATGATTCGTTGTTCGGCGTAGGCATTAGCGGCAGCGGCGCAGGAGCAGAGACGATCCTTTTATCCAAACGAAAAAGAAAAGCTTATGTAAACGCGCGGTAAAATCTAACATATTTTTATAGCGTATAGCGCGCCCGGAAGTGAAGGAACCGGAGGTTCCTTCCGGTGCTTTTGCCTACTTTTGTCACTGTTGACAAAAGTAGGTCGCGATCGGAAGCGCGAAATTTTTCCTATCAATAAAAAGGACAACATTATGGAAACCATTACCATCACCACAGAATTCATCAAGCTACAGGATCTTCTCAAGCTCTCCGGGCTGGTCTACACCGGCGGCGAGGCCAAGGTGCTGATCCAGGAGGGTGCTGTCACCGTCAACGGCGAGGTCTGCACCCAGCGGGGCAAGAAGCTCCGCCCCGGCGACACCGTGGACTTCGGCGGCAAGAAGCTGACCGTTCAGTATGCGGATCAATGAATTATCCCTGTCGGGCTTTCGCAACTACCACCGCCAGAGCCTGACCTTCGACCCCGACTGCAACGTGATCTACGGCGAAAACGCACAGGGCAAGACCAACCTTCTGGAAGCGGTGGTCTATCTCTCCTGCGGCAAGTCGCCCCGCACCCACGCGGACAGGGAGCTGATCGGC
Organism: uncultured Eubacteriales bacterium; assembly: GCA_900548615.1. GTDB lineage: Bacteria > Bacillota > Clostridia > Oscillospirales > Oscillospiraceae > Vescimonas. Next base: position 11,394 of record URKW01000042.1, read on the forward strand.
TTCGACGCGCCCGGCGCGGTGCTGGAGGGCCGCATCCTGTCCCGTGACCGGGACTTTGTGACCCGTATCGAGCTGAACCGGGGCAAAAAGCGGAAGATGACCGTTAACGGCGTGGCCGCAAAAAACGCCGCCGCTCTCTCTGACGTGCTGCACACGGTGTTCTTCGCGCCGGAGGATCTGTTTCTCATCCGGGACGGCGCGGCGGCAAGGCGAAAGTTCATGGATCTGTCCCTGTGCCAGCTGCGGCCCCGGTACGCCGAGGCGCTGGCGGAGTACAGCCGCCTGTACGAGCACAAGACCCGTATCCTCCGGGACAGCGAGGACTTTCCCGGCTTGCTGGACACCCTGCCGGAGTTCAACCACCGGCTCATTCAGGTGGGCGCGGTGCTGATCCGCTACCGGGCGTCCTTCTGCGAAAAGCTGCGGCAGTACGCCGCCCAGGCTCACGCCGAATGCAGCGGCGGCCGCGAGGAGCTGTCCTTGCAGTATAAGACCGTCAAAACCGTCACCGATCCGCTGGCGGATGCTTCGGTGGTGGCGCAGCAGCTGGCGGAGCATCAGCAGAGCCACTACGCCGCCGAGATCGCGTCGCGCCTGTGTCTCAGCGGCCCCCACAAGGACGATATCGAGGTGTCCGTCAACGGCCACAGCGCCCGGCAGTTCTGCTCACAGGGGCAGGTGCGGACGGCGGCGCTGGCCCTGAAGCTGGCGGAACGGGAGATCCACAAGGACACCTTCGGGGAATACCCCGTCATGCTGCTGGACGATGTGCTCTCCGAGCTTGACCCTCTGCGGCAGGAGTACGTCCTCAACCGCATCGCCGGAGGACAGGTGTTCATCACCTGCTGCGAAAACGACCGTCTGGACACGCTGCTGAACGGCAAAGTGTTTCACGTGAAAAACGGGGAGGTGCTGTGATGCCGTACCTGCACATCGGACAAAGCGTCACCGTGGAGGAAAAGCGGATCATCGGGATATTCGATCTGGACAACACCACCTATTCCAAGCACACCCGGAATTTTCTGGACGGCGCGGAGGCGGAGGGACAGGTCATCTCCGTGTGCGAGGATATTCCCCGCTCCTTCCTGCTGTGCGACCACCCCTATCATAAGCAGATCATCTATCTCTCCCAGCTGAACACCGCCACGCTGCAAAAGCGCGCCGAAAGCTGGCGGGAGGAGTTGGAATAGAATTATAAGCGGCGGCCTGAGGGCAGGCCGCCCTACGGAATGTTACCGAACCCAATCGTAGGGCGGGGTGCCCTCACCCCGCCGCACATGATATGGTATACGCCGCTTCATACGCAAATCCCTTCTTACAGAGGAGAATACAATATGTCTGAATTTGAAAACATCACCCACGTGGAAACGGAATACGACGCCTCGGAGATCCAGGTTCTTGAGGGTCTGGAGGCCGTGCGCAAGCGGCCCGGCATGTATATCGGTTCCACCAGCGCCAGCGGTCTGCACCATCTGGTGTACGAGATCGTGGACAACGCCATCGACGAAGCGCTGGCCGGCTACTGCACCGACATTACCGTCACCATCAACCCCGGCAACACCATCACCGTCACCGACAATGGCCGCGGCATTCCCGTGGATATTCAGAAGCAGACGGGCCGCCCCGCGCTGGAGGTGGTGTTCACCGTGCTGCATGCCGGCGGCAAGTTCGGCGGCGGCGGCTACAAGGTGTCCGGCGGCCTGCACGGCGTCGGCGCGTCCGTGGTCAACGCCCTTTCCGAATGGTTGGAGGTACAGGTTCACAAGGACGGCCACATCTACGAGATGAAGTTCTCCCGCGGCCACATCACCTCCGAGATGCAGATGATCGGCGACACCGACCACACCGGCACCACCGTCACCTTCAAGCCCGACGGCGAGATGTTCGACACGCTGGAGTACGACTATGAGACGCTGCACACCCGTATGCGGGAACAGGCCTTCCTGAACGCGGGCCTGCGCATCACCATCACCGACGCCCGCCCCGGCAAAGAGCAGTCGGAGACCATGCGGTACGAGGGCGGCATCCGGGAATTCGTCACCTATATCAACCGCAACAAAACGCCGCTGCATGAGGAGGTCATCTACGTCTCCGGCGCGAAAGGCGACGCCACCGCCGAGATTGCCATGCAGTATAACGACGGCTATAACGAGACGCTGGTATCCTTCGCCAACGACATTCACACCCCGGAGGGCGGCATGCACGAGACCGGCTTCAAGGCGGCGCTGACCCGTGTGCTGAACGCCTACGGCATGAAGTACGGTATGATCAAGGAGGGCGACAAGGTCTCCGGCGAGGACGTCCGCGAGGGCATCACCGCCGTCATCTCCGTGAAGCTGACGGAGGCCCAGTTCGAGGGTCAGACCAAGGCCAAGCTGGGCAACGCCTATATCCGCACGCTGGTGGACGGCATCGTCTCCGATCAGCTGGCGGCGTATCTGGAGGAGCACCCGGCAGTAGGCCGCACCATTCTGGACAAGGCCCTTACCGCCAACCGTGCCCGTGAAGCGGCCCGCAAGGCCCGCGAATCCATCCGCCGCAAGACGGTGCTGGGCGGCCCCGCCATGCCGGACAAGCTGCGGGAGTGCAACGAGAATAACCCCGAGCTTACCGAGCTGTATATCGTAGAGGGCGACTCCGCAGGCGGCTCCGCTACCCAGGGCCGGGACTCCCGGTTCCAGGCCATCCTCCCCCTGTGGGGCAAGATGCTGAACGTGGAAAAGGCCCGGGCCGACAAGGTGTACGGCAACGATAAATTGCAGCCCGTCATCGTGGCGCTGGGCACCGGTATCGGCGAGGAGTTCGATATCAATCGCCTGCGGTACCATAAAATCATCATTATGGCCGATGCCGATGTGGACGGCGCTCATATCCGTACTCTGCTGCTGACGTTCTTCTTCCGCTTCATGCGGCCGCTGATCGAGCAGGGCTACGTCTACTCCGCCGTTCCGCCCCTGTTCAAGCTGAGCCGGGGCAAGCAGCAGAAGGTGGCCTATTCCGAGGAGGAACGGGATCAGATCTCCGCTGAGATGCGGGGCGGCAACCCCAACGTGAAGATCGATATCAACCGTTTCAAGGGTCTGGGCGAGATGAACCCCCACGAGCTGTGGGAGACCACCATGGACCCCGCCACCCGTACCCTGCGGCGTATCACGCTGGACGACGCGGTGCAGGCCGACGCCACCTTCACCGTCCTGATGGGCGAGAAGGTAGAGCCCCGCAAGGAGTTCATCGAGAAAAACGCCAAGTACGCCGTGAATCTGGATTACTAAAAATAAGGCCCCCTCTGAGAGGGGGCTGTCACCGAAGGTGACTGGAGGAGAGAATAAAAATATTAAATTCTCTCCTTCCGGCGCTTCGCGCCACCTCCCTCACAGAGGGAGGCTTTGAGACGCTGCAAATCCTTCACTAAGGAGACAACACTATGTCCAAAAAACCACAATACGATCCTGAGGAGATCCGTTTCCCCGACCAGCACATCGTCAACTCCCCGCTGGTGCCGGAGATGGAGCGCTCCTATATCGAGTACGCCATGTCCGTCATCAAGGGCCGTGCCCTGCCGGACGTGCGGGACGGCCTGAAGCCCGTCCACCGCCGTATCCTCTACGCCATGTACGAGGATAACCTCACCAGCGACAAGCCCTTCAAAAAGTCGGCCACCTGCGTGGGTGACGTGCTGGGCCGCTACCATCCCCATGGCGACGCCTCCGTGTACGACGCGCTGGTGCGTCTGGCGCAGGATTTCTCCATGCGCTACATGCTGGTGGACGGCCACGGCAACTTCGGCTCCGTGGATGGCGACCCCCCTGCTGCCTACCGTTATACCGAGGCCCGACTCAGCAAAATCTCCAACGAAATGCTGCGGGATATCGAGAAGGACACCGTTAACTGGGACCCCAACTTTGACGAGAGCCGCAAGGAGCCCCGCGTCCTGCCCTCCCGCTTCCCCAACCTGCTGGTGAACGGCTCCAGCGGTATCGCCGTGGGTATGGCCACCAACATCCCGCCCCACAATCTGCGGGAGGTCATCGGCGCGTGCATCTGCGTGCTGGATAACCCGGAGGCCACCCTCAGCGACCTGATGGAGCATATCAAGGGCCCCGACTTCCCCACCAGGGGCATCATCATGGGCCGCAGCGGCATCCGCGCCGCCTACGCCACTGGCCGCGGTCGCCTGATGCTCCGTGCCCGCCACGAGTTCGAGGAGTTCGGCGGCGGCCGCACCCGCATCGTGGTGACGGAGCTGCCCTATCAGGTGAACAAGCGCATGCTCATCAAGGCCATGGCCGATCAGGTGGAGGACAAGCGCATTGACGGCATCTCCGCCATCCGGGACGAGTCCGACCGCAACGGTATGCGTCTGGTCATCGAGCTGAAGCGCGACGCCAATCCGCAGGTGGTGCTGAACCGCCTGTTTGCCCAGACCCAGCTGCAAACCACCTTCGCCATCAATATGCTGGCGCTGGTGCAGGATCAGTCCCAGCCCAAAATCCTGTCCCTGCGGCATATCATCGACGAGTATCTGGCCTTCCAGGAGGAGATCATCGTCCGCCGCACCAGATACGACCTGCGGAAAGCGCAGGAGCGCGCCCATTTGCTGGAGGGTCTGCTGATCGCGCAGGACAATATCGACGAGGTCATCCAGATCATCCGCAGCAGCTACGACAACGCCAAGGAAAACCTGATGACCCGCTTCGGTCTGGACGATGTGCAGGCCCAGGCCATTTTGGACATGCGCCTGAAGGCCCTGCAGGGCCTCGACCGGGAAAAATTACAGGCCGAGTATCAGGAGTTGGAGGAGCGCATTGCCTACTTCCAGCGCATCCTCTCCGACGAGGGGCTGGTGAAGTCCATTCTGAAGGAGGAGCTGACCGCCATCGCCGACAAGTACGGCGACGACCGCAAGACGGAGATCCAGGACGTGGAGGACGAGATCGACATTGAGGATCTCATCGAGGAGGAGCAGTGCGTCTATACCCTGACCCGCAACGGCTACATCAAGCGCACCCCCGCCAGCGAGTACGCCGCCCAGTCCAAGGGTGGCATGGGCAAGAAGGGCATCACCACCCGTGACGAGGACTACGTCTGCGACGTGTTCACCGCCTCCACCCATGATTTCATTCTGTTCTTCACCGATACCGGCAAGGTCTACCGGAAGAAGGGCTATCAGATCCCCGAATCCGGCAAGGCCGCCAAGGGCACCGCGCTGGTGAACATTTTGCAGATCGAGACCGACGAGCGGGTACAGGCCATGATCCACTACCGGCCCAACGAGGAGACGGACGAAAGCAGCCTCCAGCTGACCATGGTGACGGAGAACGGCACCGTCAAGCGTGTGGCGGTGTCCGCCTTCCGCAACCTGCGGCAGAACGGCATCCGCGCCCTCCGTCTGGACGAGGGCGACCGTCTGGTGTCCGTGCTGCAAACCGACGGCCGGAGCAATATCCTCATCGCCACCTATGACGGCATGGCCGTCTGCTTCGATGAAAACGACGTCCGCTCCATGGGCCGCGACGCCGTGGGCGTCCGGGGCATCCGCCTGCGTGAGGGCGACCGGGTCATCGGCGCGGCCTGCGCCGTGGCGGGCTGTCAGGTGCTGTCCATCACGGAGCATGGCTTCGGCAAGCAGACGCCGGTGGAGGAATACCGCATCACCAACCGCGGCGGCATCGGCATCAAGAACTATATGGTCACCGATAAGACCGGCGGCGTGGTAGGCATGAAGGTGGTGGATGGCAGCGAGGATCTGCTGCTTGTCACCCAGAGCGGCATCATGCTGCGCACGGCGGTGGAGAATATCCGCAGCGCCGGTCGTGCCACCCAGGGCGTCATCGTCATGCGCTTCAAGGAGGAGGGCGATCAGGTGATCGCCATGGCCCTGACCGACAAGGACGAGGAAGAATAAGCAAGCGTAGGGGCGGACAGAGTCGTCCGCCCCTACAAAACGGGTACGATAGAACTTTGTAGGGGCGGACGA
>URKW01000043.1 GCA_900548615.1 uncultured Eubacteriales bacterium
GATGCGGCGGCGGGAAAAGTTGCATCCCCGGCATCTCGCTCCGCCTTGGGACGGAGGGAGAAAGTGTTGCAGATTCTGTAATTTTGATAGAGGAGGAACAACATTATGAGCGTATTGACCGACCTGATCTATGGTGGTTCCAACGCCGTGGCCGGCCTGACGGAAGGTGCCGTCAACGACGCGATCGCCAAATACGGCGCAGACAAGGAGATCGCATTCCCTGATACCGCGTATTTTTTTCCCACCATTTACGCCGCCACCGGCGTGAAGGTGAAAACACTGGGCGACCTGCCCGCCTGCGTAGGCGTACTGAAAAGCCTGATCACCAACCAGGAGGATCTGGGTCAGGCGCTGAACGCCGGTCTTGCTACCGCTGTGGGCGCTGAAATTCTCGAGGGTCTGAAGTTCGTGGAGCCCAAGGACGCCTATGAGGAAGCCACGGTTCCCGGCATCGGCTTCGTGCCCGATCCCATCATCCGTTCTCTGGGCGTGCCGCTGGTCACCGGCGATATCCCCGGCGTGGCCGTGGTGCTGGGCAAGGCCGAGAATCCTGAGGACACCGTGAAGGTGGTCAAGGACTATCAGTCCAAGGGCATCATGACCTTCATGGTGGGCGACGTCATCGAGCAGTGCGCCGAGGGCGGCGTGAAGATGGGCCTTGAGTTCCGCGTGATCCCCCTGGGTCATGACGTGACCGCCGTCATCCACGTCGTCACCGTGGCCATCCGCGCGGCGCTGATCTTCGGCAACGTGCAGCCCGGCGACCTGCCCGGCCTGCTGGCCTATACCAAGGAGCGCGTGCCCGCCTTCGTCAACACCTTCGGCGCTATCGACAGCGTGGTGGTCTCCGCCGGCGCCGGCGCTATCGCGCTGGGCTTCCCTGTGGTGGTGGACATTGATCTGGGCGAGAATCAGGTGCCCGGCGCACTGGAGTCCGTGCTGGATCACAGCGAGACCGTGAAGCGCTCTCTGGAGCTGCGGAACATTAAGATCAAGTCCAAGGATCTGCCCATCCCCGTGGCCTTCTCCGCCGCGTTCGAGGGCGAGATCATCCGCAAGGCCGACGTGAAGGCTGAGTTCTGGTCCGCCAAGAATCCCACCTGCGAGCTGGTTCTCATGAAGGACGCCGATCAGGTGGAGGATCACAAGATCACCCTCATCGGCCCGGATATCGACTCCGGCGATCTGGAGTACGCCATGGGCACCTTTATCGAGGTGTACGGCAAGAAGATGCAGGCGGACTTCGAGTCTGTTATCGAGCGTAAGATCCACGCCTGGTTCAACTACATGGAGGGCGTGATGCATACCGGTCAGCGCAATCTGCTGCGTGTTCGTGTGTCCAATGACGCCTTTGAAAAGGGCCTGCGGATGAAGGACTTCGGCGAGGTGCTGTACCACATGATCATGGACGAGTTCGACACCGTGGTGGATAAGTGCCAGATCACCCTGATCACCGACCCGGCCGAGACCAAAAAGCTGCTGGAGGAGCAGGCCATGCCCCGCTATAACATGCGTGACGACCGTCTGGCCTCCATGTCCGACGAGTCCGTGGATCAGTTCTATACCTGCATCCTGTGCCAGTCCTTCGCGCCCGCTCACTGCTGCGTGGTGACGCCTGAGCGTCTGGGCCTGTGCGGCGCGGTGTCCTGGCTGGACGCCAAGGCCACCTATGAGCTGAACCCCAACGGCCCCTCCCAGCCTATCGACAAGGTGGGCTGCCTGGACGAGCGCACCGGCTCCTATGAGTCCGTCAACGAGATGGTGAAGAACGCCACCCACGGCGCGGTGGAGTCCGTCACCCTGTACTCCATCCTGGAGGATCCCATGACCTCCTGCGGCTGCTTCGAGTGCATCTGCGGTATCGAGCCCATGTCCAACGGCTTTATCGTGGTGAACCGCGAGTACAGCGGCACCACCCCCGTGGGCATGACCTTCGGCGAGCTGGCTTCCTGTACCGGCGGCGGCGTCCAGACCCCCGGCTATATGGGCCATGGCCGCCACTTCATCGCCTCCAAGAAGTTCATTCACGCCGAGGGCGGCATCGAGCGTATCGTGTGGATGCCCAAGGAGCTGAAGGACGACGTGGCAGAGCGGCTGAACAAGACCGCCAAGGAGCTGTATGGCATCGACAACTTCAGCGATATGATCGCCGACGAGACCATCTGCACCGACTGCGACGAGCTGATGAACTTCCTGACGGAGAAGAATCATCCTGTGCTGGGCATGGAGCCCCTGATGTAACCCATCCATGCTGTGGGGACGGCCCACGCCGCCCCCACAGAGAAACGCGACCCCAAGGAGAACGATATGTATCAGGTCATCTTTACCTTTGAAAACGGCGCGACGCCGGTGACAGCCACCGCCGCGCCCGGCGAAACGCTGCTGGAAACGGCACGCGCCGCCAACGTAGCCATCGACGCGCCCTGCTCCGGCAACGGCTCCTGCGGCAAGTGCCGCGTGAAGCTGCTGGAGGGCACCGTGGAGGGCCTGCAGACCAGCCACATCACCGACGAGGATTACGCCGCCGGTTGGCGTCTCAGCTGTGCCAGCAAGGTCAGCTCCGACGTGACCGTGATGGTGCCGGATATTGCTTCCGCCTACCAGAGCCGCATGAAGACCGCCGATCTGTCCACCGGCGAGGAGGTGGCCATCTTCACCCGGCTGGAGGAGGATCTGAAGGCGGCGGGGGTGGATTTCAGCAACGACTTCATGGAGACGGAGGTCACCATGGAGGAGCCCACGCTGGAGGACACCATGCCCGATACCGAGCGGCTGACCATGGCGCTGGAGGGTGCGCTGGGCTGCGATAAGGTATGCCTGAGCTATCCCACGGTACATAAGCTGGCCCGGGTGCTGCGCCAGAGCGGCTTCCATGTGGCTGTGGCGGGAACGCTGAAGGACGGCGTGTTCCATGCCATGGATGTGCGGAATGCCAACGAGCCCCAGCCTATGTGCGGGCTGGCTATCGATATCGGCACCACCACCGTTTCGGCGGTGATCACCGACCTGAAAACCGGCAGGCTGCTGGCCAAGGGCAGCGGCGGCAACGGCCAGATCCGCTATGGCGCGGACGTGATCAACCGCATCGTGGAGCAGGGCCGGAAAGGCGGTGTGGAGCGCTTGCAGAAGGCCATCGTGGAGGAGACGCTGCAGCCCTTAACGCGGGCGCTGTGCGCCAGCGCCAAGGTGGACGCCGACCGTATCCTGCGGTGCTGCGTGGCCTCCAACACCACCATGAACCATCTGCTGCTGGGCGTGGACGCCGATCCCGTCCGCATGGAGCCGTACATTCCTACGTTCTTCCACTGGGACGGCCTGAAGGCCGGGGATATCCGCTTTGTGGCCAACCCTGACGCCAAGGTGGTGCTGGCACCCAATATCGGCTCCTATGTGGGCGGTGATATCACCGCCGGTACGCTGACCAGCCGCATCTGGGACAAGGACGAGTTCTCCCTGTTCATCGATCTGGGCACCAACGGCGAGATCGTGTTCGGCAACCGGGACTTCATGATGTCCTGCGCCTGCTCCGCAGGCCCCGCCTTTGAGGGCGGCGACATTTCCTGCGGTATGCGGGCCACCGACGGCGCGGTAGAGGCCGTGACCATCGACCGGGAGACGCTGGAGCCTACGTTGTCCATCGTGGGCAAGGAGGGCCAGAAGCCGGTGGGTATCTGCGGAAGCGGCATCATCGACGTGATCGCCGAGCTGTACCGCACCTCCGCCATCTCCGCCAAGGGCCACTTTGTGCGGGAGAATCGCCGCATCCTCCGGGATGAGCACGGCATGGGTCGCTACGTGCTGGCTTTCAGCAACGAGAGCGACACCGGCCGGGAGATCGCCATTACCGAGGTGGATATCGAGTGCTTCATCCGGGCCAAGGGCGCCATTTTCTCCGCCATCCACATTATGCTGTCCTCGCTGGACATGGACGTGTCCGTGCTGGAGCATATCTACGTGGCGGGCGGTATCGGCAGCGGCATCAATATGGAGAACGCCGTGCGCATCGGCATGTTCCCGGATGTGGATCGCGCGCTGTTCCAGTACATCGGCAACTCCTCGCTGGCGGGCGCTTACGCGCTGGTGCTGTCCAATGCGGCAGAGGAGAAGGTACACGAACTGGCCAGCAACATGACGTATCTGGAGCTGTCCACCGAGCCGAAGTATATGGAGGAATTCGTGGCGGCCTGCTTCCTGCCCCATACCAACAAGGAGCTATTCCCGTCCAGCGTACAGGAGTGACCGATGGAGATACAAAACAACAAGGAAGAAGTGCCGTTTTCCCACTATCTGGCACTTTTTGGGAAGCTTGACCCACGGGAAGCGGCGGCGCGCTGCGGCGTTTCCTTCGAGAACGGCTGCTTTACCCTGCGGCTGCTGAACGCCGAATACCGCGTCGCGTGGCCGGAATACGCCATCACGGCGGATCGGGAGGACGCCTTTGCGCTGACGAACCTGCCTTGCCAGACCTTTCTGCTGCGGTATCTGCTGGAGGGAAAGCAGGCGGCGCTGTCGCTGGGCTATAAGACCTTCCGGGAGATGCCCTGGGGCGAGCTGTACATCACGCCCTATACGGGCCGCTGCCTGACCCGGGCAGCCTTCACCTTCGGCACGCAGGTGCCTGCCTTCACCGCCGCCTGTGAGCGGATGGGCGGAGAAAAGCTGTCTCACGGGGACGCGGGCTATGGCTTCGCGTTTCTGGGGGGCTACCGGATGCAGATCATGATCTACGCCGGGGACGAGGAATTCCCGCCCTCCAGCCAGATCCTGTATTCCGACAACTTCGCCGACGGATTCTCGGCGGAGGATCGCGTGGTGGCGGGGGATATTCTGATCTCCGCCATCCGACAAGAGATGAAAAGGAAATAAAGTAGCATGAGTTTTACCTATCTGAACCTGCAGGGCAAGCTGGAGCACGTGACGGCCACGGCTGAGGATATCGAGCGCCAGTTACAGCGGCTTTTGCAGGCCAACCCCCGCATTATCCCCGTCACCGGACGGGCCGCCGCACTGGGCGACGAGCTGGTGCTGGACTACGCCGGATTTTCCGAGGGCGTCCAGTTCCCCGGCGGCACCGCCGAAAAACAGACCCTGACCCTGGGCAGCGGCATGTTTATCCCCGGCTTCGAGGAGCAGCTGGTGGGCGCCAACATCGGCGACGATGTGACCGTCACCGTCACGTTCCCAACCGAGTATCACGCCCCAGAGCTGGCGGGCAAGAACGCCGAGTTCCGCTGCCATGTTCACGAGATCCGTACCCATGACAGCTACCAGCTGGACGACACCTTCGCCAAGGAGATCGGCCAGTGCGAGAACATGGAGCAGATGCGCGAGAACATGGGCAAGGCTTTGCAGGACTACTACAACCAGCGGGCCGAGCAGGAGCTGCGCTGGCAGCTGATGCATCAGGCCGCCGCCACCGTGGAGGAGCAGCCCACCGACGAGGAGCTGGATCGCATGGTGGAGGCCCAGATGGAGACCCTGACCGCCCAGCTGGCCCAGAAGGGGCTGACGCTGGAGGCCTACTGTCAGTTCACCGGCAGCGATGAAAAGAAGCTGCGGGAGGATATGCGGCCTGACGCGCTGGAGGCTTTCCGCACCCAGAAGGCGGTGGAAAAGATTGCCCAGCTGGAGAACCTGACCGTCACCGACGAGGAGATGGACGCCGCCATCCAGCGCATCTGCGCTGACAACCACATGAGCGCCGAGGATCTCAAGCCCTATTTCGACAACGGCTTTTTGACCGTTGTCCGCCAGCAGATGCTGCGGGACAAGGCCACCGAGGTGGTGCGCCGCAGCGCCCAAATCACCCAGTGATCCCCCGGCGTTGAGGGACGCCGGAAGAAAGATATATTATTTCAGGGACAACCTGAGGATAACAAGGAGGAACTACCATGGCAATCGAATTCAAAGACGGCAAGTATGTTGACGCTAACGGCCACGTGACGCTGGATCCCACCATCTACAAGGATTGGCAGATCGCGGAGGAGGCGGAAAAGGCGCTGCCTCCTGTGGATTACTTCCGCGAGAAGCTGGGCCTGCTGCCTGAGGAGATCATCCCCTATGGCAAAACCCCCAAGATCGACTTTATCAAGGTCATGAACCGCCTGAAGGATAAGCCCGACGGCAAGTTCATCGAAGTGACCGCTATCACCCCCACCCCCTTTGGCGAGGGTAAGTCCACCGTGTCTCTGGGCCTGATCGAAGGTCTGGGCAAGCTGGGTCTGAACGTGGGCGGCGCGCTGCGTCAGCCCTCCGGCGGCCCCACCATGAACGTCAAGGGTACTGCTGCCGGCGGCGGCAACGCCCTGCTGATGCCCATGACCGAGTTCTCTCTGGGTCTGACCGGCGACATCAACGACATTATGAACGCCCACAACCTGGCCATGGTGGCCCTGAACGCCCGTATGCAGCACGAGCGCAACAACAACGACGAGTGGCTGGCCGCCAAGGGCCTGAAGCGTCTGGACATCGACCCCAAGCGCATTGAGATGGGCTGGGTCATGGACTTCTGCGCCCAGGGTCTGCGCAACATCATTATCGGTATCGGCGGCCGTCTGGACGGCTTCATGATGGAGTCCAAGTTCGGCATCGCCGTGGGCTCCGAGCTGATGGCTATTCTGGCTGTGGCCCGCGACCTGAAGGATCTGCGCGAGCGTATCGGCAAGATCGTGGTGGCCTATTCCCGCAGCGGCGAGCCCGTCACCTGCGAGGATCTGGAGGTTGCCGGCGCCATGACTGCGTGGATGCGCAACACCATCAACCCCACCATGTGCTACTCCGTGGAGCACCAGCCCGTTCTGGTCCACGCCGGCCCCTTCGCCAACATCGCCATCGGCCAGTCCTCCGTCATCGCCGACCGTCTGGCCCTGAAGCTGTTTGACTACCATGTCACCGAGTCCGGCTTCGCCGCCGATATCGGCTTCGAGAAGTTCTGGAACGTCAAGACCCGCCTCAGCGGCCTGACTCCCAACGTGTCCGTGCTGGTGGCTACCGTCCGCGCCCTGAAGATGCACGGCGGCGGCCCGAAGGTCACCCCCGGCGCACCGCTGCCCAAGGAGTACACCGAGGAGAATCTGGAGCTGCTGGAGAAGGGCACCTGCAACCTGTTCCACCACGTGAACACCATCAAGAAGTCCGGCATCAACCCCGTGGTCTGCATCAACCGCTTCTACACCGATACCGACGCCGAGATCGCCCTGCTGAAGAAGCTGTGCAAGGAGAAGGGCATCCGCTGCGCTGAGTCCAACCATTGGCGCTTCGGCGGCGAGGGCGCTATCGAGCTGGCCAAGACCGTTGTGGAGGCCTGCGAGGAGCCCGTGGAGGTCAAGTTCCTGTACGATCTGGAGATGCCCCTGCGTCAGCGCGTTGAGCTGATCGCCAAGGAGGTCTACGGCGCGGACGGCGTGGATTGGGCGCCTCTGGCGGTGGAGAAGGCCAAGCGCTTCGAGACCGATCCCAAGTACAAGGATTACTGCACCATGATGGTCAAGACCCATCTGTCCCTGTCCGACGATCCCAGCAAGAAGGGCGTGCCTACCGGTTGGCGTCTGGCCATCCGCGACATTCTGGAGTACGGCGGCGCCAAGTTCCTGTGCCCCATGGCCGGTACCATCTCCATGATGCCCGGCACCGCAGCCAACCCCGCCTATCGCCGCATCGACGTGGACACCGAGACCGGCAAGGTCAGCGGTCTGTTCTAAAAAACCGGCATGAAATCTTCGATTTCATGCCCGGAAGGGTTTGCGGTCTGATTGCGCGCCTTTTGCACTTGCTCTTCCTCGCTCCACGGCGCGGATGTGAACTCTGCGAGGCTTTTCAGAACGCATTAAGGCTATTTTCGGATACTTAAACACAAGAAAGCTCCGGCGGCTTGAAGCCGCCGGAGCTTTTCCCGTCAGCTACCTGCATGATGAAGAAAGACGTTACCATCGATTATTTTGATCCCGCCCGCACCACGCTGACCAGGCGGGACAGCCTGAACATCCTGCTGATTGCCAGCAACCACACCGATACGCCCCTGTGCCCGGAAATCACCATCTACGGCGACGACGGAGAGCAAACGGTGCCTCTGTACAGCCGGGCACAGCCGCTGCCGGGTCATGGACACGAGCACCTGTACTTCCGTCTGCCGGAAGGCTGGGCACAGGCGATGGCAGGCGCGGAGGAGGTACGGCTGTTTGCCGCAGCGGGCGATGTGACGGGCAAGGAAAAAAGCAAACTGCTTTTTTTGACAGATTGATTTGAGAAAACGAGGAGAGAACTATGGATTATACCACCAAATCCTGCCGTGAATTCGTCACGGTTCTGGCTTCCAACGAGCCTGCTCCCGGCGGCGGCGGTGCGTCCGCGCTGGTGGCCGCCATCGGTACGGCACTGGGCAACATGGTCGGCTCCCTGACCGTGGGCAAGAAGAAGTATGCCGATGTGGAGGCGGAGATCATCGCGCTGCAGAAGAAGTGCGACGCCCTCCAGACCGAGCTGCTGGATCAGGTGCCCGCCGACGCCGAGGGCTTTATTCCCCTGGCCAACGCCTACGGCATCCCCAAGGACGATCCCGACCGGCCCCGCATCATGGAGGAGGCCACCATCACCGCATGCAAGGTGCCTATGCACATCATGGAGCTGTGCTGCGAGGCCATCGACGCCATCGAGGTGTTCGCCGCGAAGGGCTCCCGTCTGGCGGTGTCCGACGCGGGCTGCGGCGCAACCATCGTGAAGGCGGCATTGCAGGCGGCGTCCCTGAACGTGTTCATCAACACCAAGACCCTGCAGAACCGTGAGGTGGCGGAGGAGATGAACGCCAAGTGCCTGACCATGCTGGACGTGTACGGCAAAAAGGCCGACGGCATTTTTGAGACCGTCAAGGCCGGTTTCTTCAAATAAGGGAGGAAAAGAATATGGCAAAGCAATTACTGGGTAAGGAAGTTACCGCCGCGATGAACGAGAAGCTGCAGCAGCGCGTGGCGGCTTTGAAGGAAAAGGGCGTGACGCCGAAGCTGGCCATCGTCCGCTGCGGTGAGAATCCCTCCGACCTGTCCTATGAGAAGGGCGCTACCTCCCGTGCCGAGCTGATCGGCATGGACGTGGTGAAGTTCCTGCTGCCGGAGGACGTGACCAAGGAGGCGCTGATTGAGCAGATCGAGGCCATCAACGCCGACGACAGCATCCACGGCTGCCTGCTGTTCCGTCCCCTGCCCAAGCATCTGAAGGCGGATCAGGACGAGATCTGCAACCATCTGGCCGCCTGCAAGGATATCGACTCCATGACCGACCTGTCCAACGCCGGTGTGTTCATGGGCAAGAAGCTGGGCTTCGCGCCCTGCACCCCTCAGGCCTGCATGGAAATTCTGGACTACTACGGCATCGACTGCACCGGCAAGAAGGCCGTGGTCATCGGCCGCTCTCTGGTAGTGGGCAAGCCCGCCGCCATGATGCTGCTGGGCAAGAACGCCACTGTTACCATCTGCCACACCAAGACCAGGGACGTGCAGGCTGTGGCCCGCGAGGCTGACATTCTGGTGTCCGCCGCCGGCGTGCTGAAGAGTCTGACCAAGGACTATGTCCGTCCCGGCCAGATCGTCATCGACGTGTCCATGAACTGGGATCCCGACAAGGTGACCTCCAAGGGTAAGGGCGGCATGGCGGGCGACGCCGTGTTCACCGAGGTGGAGCCTATCGTGGAGGCCATCACCCCCGTGCCCGGCGGTGTGGGCGCTGTGACCACCTCCGTGCTGATCGGCCATGTGGTGGAGGCCGCCGAGCGCACGCTGGCGTAAGGAGGGCGGAAAATGAATTTGTTTGCTCCTGCTGAGATCGCGGCCAACTACGCCGAAGCCGGCGTAAAAAAGAGCAGCCTGCCCATCAGCAAAATGCTGCTGCTGGGCGTACTGGCCGGTATGCTGATCGCTTTCCCCTCCTGCGTGACCAACATGGTCAGCTATGGCCTTGACAACAACAGCACCATCCGGGCTATCTCCGGATTGATGTTCGCATTCGGTCTGGGCATGGTGATCCTGATCGGCGCGGAACTGTTCACCGGCAATACGCTGATCTTCATCAGCGTGCTGGAGAAAAAGGTGCGCGTGGCCGCCATGCTGAGGGACTGGCTGTTCGTGTACATCGGCAACTTCATCGGCTCTATTCTGGTGGCGGTGCTGTGCGCCAAGTTCGGCTGGCTGTCCGCCGGAAGCAACGCGCTGGCGGTGTATGCCATGAAGGTGGCGCTGGGCAAGATGACCATGCCGTTCCAGAACGCGTTCTTCATGGGCTTTTTGTGCAACGTGCTGGTGACCATCGGCGTGCTGCTGAGTCTGGGCGCAAAGGACACCATGGGCCGCTTCATGGGCGCGTGGGCGCCGGTGATGTTCTTCGTCACCTGCGGCTTCAACCACTCCATTGCCGACATGACCTACTGCACCATGGGCCTGTTTGCCAAGAGCGTGCCGGCCTATGCGGCTTCCGCCGTGGAAGCGGGTCTGAATCTGGATGCCTTGACCTGGGGCACCTACTTCACCGGGAATATGCTCCCCGTGACGCTGGGCAACATTCTGGGCGGCCTGTTTGTGGGCTTCGTCATGTGGTTCGGCTTTCTGCGGAAGGCGAAGTGAAGAATAACCGCCATAACCTCCGGCTTTGCCGGAGGTTATGGGTTTTGTGAGGAGGCATGTGCCTTGGACAAGAACGATACGCTGATCCTGTGCTGCGCCTCGGTGCGGCGGCATCTGGACGCGGCCCAGCGGAAGCTGGGCACGGATTTCCCTGTACAGGAACTGGCGTGGGAGAACCACAAGGAGCCTGCGGTGATGCACGAGACGCTGCTGCGCACCATGGCTGAGTTGCCGGAGAGCATTACCACGGTGCTGTCCTGTGTGTGCAGCTGCGGCGGCGTGTGGGAGGGCGTGACGTTGCCCTGCCGGGTGGTGCTGCCGAAAATGGACGACTGCGTTACCATGAT
This sequence comes from uncultured Eubacteriales bacterium, assembly GCA_900548615.1. GTDB lineage: Bacteria > Bacillota > Clostridia > Oscillospirales > Oscillospiraceae > Vescimonas. The sequence goes on from URKW01000043.1 coordinate 10,955, forward strand.
GCTGCAAACCGACGACACCCTGCGGCCTGACGTGAAGCAGGAGGGCCACATCTACTTCCGGGACTGCGACCGGGGCGAGCACTCGGTGGCGGCCTTCAAGGATGAGATCTGCCGCCGGTACGGCATGGAGATCGGCACGTCCATCTTCGGCGGATTCATGGAGGGCTATCACCACGCCGACATGATCGACACCGGCGTGTACGACTGCTACGCCGAGGATTTCGTGGCGGAGATGCAGCAGTGCGCCGACCTGATCCGCTGCGATCTGGACTATGTGACCGGCAGTAACCGGGTGCTGGAAAATCTGGTGGCCGGACAGTGGAAAACGCAGTTTCTGGTGCTGGAAAAGGGACATACTGTAAAGGAGACAGACTTCTTCCCGGCGGGTGAGCCGGGACGGCGGCTGCTCTACTGAATCAAGGAGGACGATATCATGATCATGGACGGCTGTCAGGGAAAGCCTCGCACCCCCACCATTCGAGAGAAAATCTGCCCCGTGTGCGGCAACACCATTGAGATATTTTCCACCGATACCCAGGTGGCCTGCGACAAATGCGGCTTTGTGGCGTATAACGACGCCCTCAGCTGTGTGCAGTGGTGCCAGTATGCCCGCAAATGTGTAGGCGACGAGATGTATGAGCGGATGATGGAGATCGCCCGCCGCCAGAAGGCGGAGCGCTCCACGAAGGAGGAGCGGGAGATGACCGTTGCGGAACAGAAGGCGGCGCTGCGGAAAAAGCTGCGCACCATGGAGCGGATTTTACCCCAGAGCTACCGGGATGAGAGCGCCGCAGCCATCTGCCGCCGCGTGACCGAACTGCCGGAGTATCAGGCGGCAAAGGTGGTGTTCGCCTTTGTGGGCACGGAGCGGGAGATCGACACCACGGCGCTGCTGCGGGACGTGCTGAACAGCGGCAGGACGCTGTGCCTGCCCCGGTGCGGTGCGGCGCACAGCATGGCGCTGTGCCATGTGACGTCGCTGGAGCAGCTGAAGCCGGGCGCTTACGGCATTCTGGAGCCGGTGGAGGACTGTCCGCTGCTGACGGTGGAGGATATCGATTTTGTGGCGACGCCCTGCCTTTCCTGCGACCTGCGGGGCGACCGGCTGGGACAGGGCGGCGGCTACTATGACCGGTTTTTCGACCGGTATCACGGCCCGGCGGCGCTGCTGTGCCGGGAGAAGCTGCTGTCGGATCAGGTGCCCATGGAGGAGCACGACAAGCGGTTTTCCCTTATTGTGACGGAAAAGGACGTGTACCGGGTATAAAAAGAACGCTGTGCTTTGCACAGCGTTCTTTTTATAAAGTTTTTCGATTTTGGCATCAGCCAAAGCCTCCCTTGTGTAAAGGGAGGTGGCATGACTTTTTGTCATGCCGGAGGGATTGCGATAGGGGCCACCCTGACGGTCGCCCGCCGGAGAAGTGTCTATGACGTGGACAACTCCTCAGTCAGCCTTGCGGCTGACAGCTCCCCTTACACAGGGGAGCCTTTAAATTGAGAGCTTTACCGGATTGCTTACTTCAGCTCGCCGTTGGCGGCGGCGGTCAGATAGGCGTTGATGAAGCCGTCGATATCGCCGTCCATTACCGCCTGAATGTTGCCCATTTCATAACCGGTGCGGGTGTCCTTGGCCAGCGTATAGGGCATAAACACGTAGGAGCGGATCTGGCTGCCCCACTCGATCTTCATCTGTACGCCCTTGATGTCGCTGATCTTCTCAGCGTGCTGCTGGAGCTTCAGCTCCGCCAGCTTGGCCTTCAGCATCTTCATGGCGTTGTCGCGGTTCTGGAACTGGCTGCGCTCCGTCTGGCAGAACACCACGATGCCGGTGGGCAGGTGGGTCAGGCGGACGGCGGAGGAGGTCTTGTTGATGTGCTGGCCGCCTGCGCCGGAGGAACGGCAGGCCTGCATTTCGATCTCCTCGGGACGAATCTCGATCTCGCTGTCGTCCGCCAGCTCGGGCATGACCTCCAGCGCGGCGAAGCTGGTCTGGCGGCGGGCGTTAGCATCAAAGGGGCTGACGCGCACCAGCCGGTGAACGCCGTTCTCACTTTTCAGGTAGCCGTAGGCGTTCTCACCCTCGATGAGGATGGTGGCGGACTTGATGCCCGCTTCTTCACCGGCTTCGTAGTCCATCAGCTGATAGGTGTAGCCGTGGCGCTCGGCCCAGCGGGTGTACATGCGGTAGAGCATCTCCGTCCAGTCCTGGGCCTCGGTGCCGCCGGCGCCGGCGTGGAAGGTGAGGATGGCGTTGTTGGCGTCATACTCGCCGGAGAGCAGGGCGGCCAGACGGCGCTCGCTGATCTCCTTCTGGAGCTTTTCGTAGCCCTCCATCACGTCAGGCAGCTGAGAGGCGTCGTCCTCCTCCTGTGCCATCTCGCACAGGGTCAGGGTATCCTCCCACTCGCTGACCAGACGGTCATGCTTCTTGATCTTGTTCTCCAGACGCTTGATCTGCTGGCTCACCTTCTGGCTGCGCTCCAGATCATTCCAGAAGCCGTCCTGCTCCGTCTCTTTCTGGAGGGCGGACAGCTCCTCGCGGGCCTTGGGGATGCCCAGCGCCTTTTCAAGCTCGCCCAGCGTGGGCTCCAGCGCCAGAAGCTTCTGTTTATAATCGTCGTATTCGATCACTGCCATATGTGTCAGTCTCCTTGTCGGTAGATTTCAGCAACTAAACTATTATATCCGGAAAAGCGGCGTCTGTAAAGGGGGAAATCAGGTGGTTTCCGGGTTTTTCGGGACATTTTCCGCCATATAAGGCTCGGATGCCCGGTGGTGTTGCAGCAGCATGGCGGCGTGCTCCTCGGCCTGCAGGTTCTGGAACACCCGGCGCATCATCACCACCGTCAGGGCAAAGGACAGCACGTCTGCCACCGACTGGGCCAGCTGCACGCCCCACTGATCCAGCCACAGGGGCATCAGCAGCACGGCGGGGATGAAGAACAATCCCTGACGGGCCACCGCCAGAATGGTGGCGGGCAGGGTCTTGCCCATGGTCTGGGTCATCATGTTGCTGACCAGCGCGTAGGCCGCCAGCGGGAAGGTGATGCACTGGCACCGCATGGCGACAGTGCCGAAGGCCACCACCTCCGGATCGTTCCGGAAAACCGCCACCAGCTGGGGCGCGAAGGCGTAGCCCACGATGGAGGCCACCACCAGAAACAGCGTGCCCCACTTGACGCAGAAGCGGAAGCCCTGCCGCACCCGGTCATAGAGCTTGGCGCCGTAGTTGAAGCCGCAGACCGGCTGAAAGCCCTGACCGAAGCCGATCAGCGCGGAGTTGGCCATGGTCATGACACGGCTCACCACGCTCATGGCGGCGATGGCCGCGTCACCGTACAGGCCGGAGGCGTTGTTCAGGCAGATGGTGGAAATGGCCATCAGGCTCTGGCGGCACAGACTGGGGAAGCCGCCCCGGAGAATTTCCTTGAAAATGTGGCGGGAGAACTGAATCTTGCGGGGGTGGAGCCGCAGATTGCCGCCCCGTGTGCAGCCGAACAGCAGCAGGGCGAAGGAGAACAGCTGCCCGATAATGGTGGCCAGCGCCGCGCCCTTGATGCCCATGCGGAAGGTGAAGATCAGCAGCGGGTCAAGCCCTACGTTGATGACCGCACCGGCCACAATGCCGATCATGCTGTACATGGCGCTGCCCTGAAAGCGCAGCTGGTTGTTCAGCACGAAGGAGGCGGTCATATACGGCGCGCCCAGCAGAATGATCCGCAGATAGTCGCAGGCGTAGGGCAGGATGGTCTCTGTAGAGCCCAGCAGCAGCGCCAGCGGCTCCAGAAAGATCTGTCCAAGGATCAGCAGCACCACACCGGCGGAAAAGGCCAGCGTGACGGCGGTGATGGCCATGGCCTCGGCATCCTCCGTCTGGTGGCGGCCCAGCTGGCGGGAGATGTAGTTGCCGCTGCCCTGACCGAAGAAAAAGCCGGTGGCCTGAATAATGGCCATCAGCGAAAAGACCACACCCACCGCGCCGGTGGCTGCGTTGGAGCGCATCAATCCCACGAAGAAGGTATCCGCCAGATTGTACACCGCCGTCACCAGCATGGAGATGATAGTGGGCACGGCCATTTCACACACCAGCTTTCCCACGGGATCGTTGGTCAAGTGGCGGTATTTCTCCTCCTGTAAGAGATTGGCTTCCTTCAGATGCTTTGTTTCATGAAGATGATGATTGTGATACATAGAACACCTTATTTCTGTGATTTCTTTACTTAAATTTAATGATAACATGGTTTTTTCTGTAAATCAAGACCATTGACCAGCGCCGCGGCCTGTTCTATAATAGCAGGCAAGAAAACACTTTTCCGCAAAGGAGCTTGAAAGGTATGAACGAGATCTATGTGACCGGACACCGCAACCCTGATACCGACTCCATAGTGGCCGCCCTGTCCTACGCGGCACTGAAAAACGCGCTGGGGGAGAAGGAGTATGTGGCGGTGCATATGGGCACCATCAGCGACGAGACCAACCGCATGCTGAAACGCTTTGGCTTCAAGCCGCCCCGGCTGATCCAGAACGTCCGTACCCAGGTGCGCGATCTGGACTTTGACCGACCGCCCTGTCTGGATTCCTCCGTCACCATGGATCGTGCGTGGCAGCTGATGCGCAACCAGAAGATCTCCGCCATCCCCGTCACCAACGAGGACGGCACGCTGTACGGCATGCTGTCCGCCGGTGATATCGCCACCTTCAGCCTGAACACCATCGCCAACCCGGTGGTGGAGGAGGTGCCCATGTTCAACCTCCTCAGCGTGATCGAGGGCCGCATCGTGGGCGAGGGCGGCGATCTGGTGGATACCCTGTCCGGCAGCGTGTCCATCGCCCTGCCCCAGAGCTGCGAGAATCTGCTGTTCGACAGCTCCGACAGCATCGTGCTGTGCGGCAGCCAGCCGGACATGATCCGCCGGGCGCTGGACATGCAGGTGTCCTGCCTGATCCTGTGCCAGACCGACGTGGATCCGGAGTGGATCAAGGACGCGGGCAAGACCTGCATCATTTCCACGCCCTTTGACGCCAGCCGCGTCCACCGCCTGATCTATCAGGCCATCCCTATCTCCCGACCCTGCGCCACCGGCGATTTGATCTGCTTCCATCTGGACGACTATATCGATGACGTGCGTGAAGTGGTGCTGAAAAGCCGCTACCGCTGCTACCCTGTGCTGGACGAGGAGGAGAAGGTGGTGGGCACGCTGTCCCGTTACCACTTGCTGCGTCCTCGCCGCAAGCAGGTGGTGCTGGTGGATCACAACGAGCTGTCCCAGACCGTGCCGGGCATCGAGCAGGCGGAAATTCTGGCTATCGTAGATCACCACCGTCTGGCGGATATCCAGACCCGGCAGCCCATTAACGTCCGCAACGAGCCGGTAGGCAGCACCAACACCATCATCACCTCCATGTATCAGGAGCACGGCGTCATGCCCTCGCCCCATATGGCGGGGCTGATGGCGGCGGCTATCCTGTCGGATACGGTCATGTTCAAGTCTCCCACCTGCACCAAGCGGGATATCGCCATGGCGGAGCGTCTGGCCCGCATGGCCCGTGTGTCGCTGGACGAGCTGGGCCGCGAGCTGTTCGCCGCCGGCGCAGTGGACGGCAAGTCGGCGGAGGAGCTGCTGCGCAGCGACTTCAAGGAGTTCCACATTGCCGAGCAGAATCTGGGCGTGGGTCAGGTGACGTGCATCAACTCCGAGCACCTGATGGAGCGCAAGGAGGATCTGCTGAAGGCCATGGAGCAGATGCAGAACGAACACGGCTACGACATGGTGATCCTGATGCTGACGGACGTTTTGCAGGAGGGCACGCAGCTGCTGTTCATCGGCAGCGACGACGCCATCCGCAACGCCTTTGCCGTGGAGCCCAAGGACAACACGGTGTTCCTGCCGGGCGTCATGTCCCGGAAGAAGCAGGTCATTCCCATGCTGACCACATTGTGGGGCTGAGAGACCAACAAAAAGCGTCACGCGGCTGCCGCGTGACGCTTTTTTGTTCAGTGAAAAGAGAAGAGAGAAGAGAGAAAAGAAGAGGTATGCCGCCTGCGGCGGCATGGATAGGGAAGAGGCGGCCTGAGGGCAGGCCGCCCTACGCAAGACCGTCGGTAGCGTTTCGTAGGGCGGGGTGCCCTCACCCCGCCGCCAATAAACGCAGTGGGTACGGTGAACATTCGTAGGGGGCGGCGTCCTCGACGCCCCGCACGGTAAATGGGTAG
>URKW01000044.1 GCA_900548615.1 uncultured Eubacteriales bacterium
GTCAAAATTTCGGCGGCTTAAATGCCGCTGCGAAATTTTGGGCACCGCAACAGGATATAGCCGCCGCGATCGGGACTAAAAACATGCCACCGGCATGTTTTCTTTACGTCCCGACCCCACCGAAACGGCGGTCACGGTGCTGGAAATCAATGATCGCCAGATCCAGATCCTTGCGCTTGAAGTCCGGCCACAGGGTATCGCAGAAATAAAACTCGCTGTAGGCGCACTGCCACAGCAGGAAATTGCTCAGCCGCAGCTCGCCGCTGGGGCGGATGATCAGCTCCGGATCGGGAATGCCCGCCGACCACAGGTACTTGCTGAAATTCTCCTCCGTCCACTCCTCGCCAGCTTCGGCGCACAGACGGGCGGCCCGCAAAATCTCCGCCCGGCCGCCGTAATTCAGGCAGATGTTGGCCTGAAAGCCCTGATAATGGGTGGAGATGGCATTGGTCTCGTCGATCATCCGCTGTAATTGGGGGGACAGGCCCGCCACGTCGCCCAGCACCCGCAGCCGGATGTGGTCACGTTCCATGGTGTCGATGGCCTCCTGCAAATACTGCTCCAGCAGGCTCATCAGCACGTCCACCTCGTCCTTGGGACGCTTCCAGTTTTCCGTGGAAAAGGCGTAGATGGTCAGGTATTCGATACCCAGCTCCTGACAGTAGGTGGCGATATCCCGGAACACCTCGGCGCCTACCTTATGGCCGGCAGTGCGCGGAAGCCCACGCTTCTTTGCCCAACGACCGTTGCCGTCCATAATGATAGCGATATGGCGGGGCAGGCGGCCCATGTCCACCTGTCCCGCCATTTCATGCTTTTTCTGGAACAGGCCCATCAGACGGACATCAGTTCCTTTTCCTTGTTTTCCAGCAGCTTATCCAGTTCCTTGCAGCTGTCGTCGGTCATCTTCTGCAGGTCCTTTTCTGCCAGCTTCAGCTCGTCCTCGGTGATCTCAGAGGCCTTCTGCTGCTTCTTGAAATTCTCCATGGCATCGCGGCGGATGTTGCGCACGGCCACCTTGCCGCCCTCGGTATACTTGCGGATCTGCTTGACCAGCTCCTTACGGCGCTCCTCCGTCAGCTGGGGGAAAGCCAGGCGGATACTCTTGCCGTCGTTCTGGGGATTGATGCCCAGATCAGACTCCTGAATGGCCTTTTCAATGCCCTTCAGGGCGTTGGCGTCCCACGGGGTGATCAGCAGCGTGCGGGGATCGGGAGAGCCCACGGACGCGATCTGCTGGATGGGAGTGGGGGTGCCGTAGTAGTCCACGTTGATGCGGTTCAGCACAGAGGCGTTGGCACGGCCGGCGCGGACGGCGGCAAAGTCGTTGGCCACGGACTCGATGCTCTTTTTCATTTTGTCCTCGTAGATCTTGTATTCATCCTTCAACATGTCTTTCAATCCTCCTTGACGATCGTTCCAATTTTTTCACCGCGCACGGCGCGGACAATGTTGTAGGGATCCTTCAGGGCGAACACCAGCACGGGGATGTGGTTGTCCATGGACATGCTGGTGGCGGTGGAATCCATCACGGCCAGATGGCGCTTGAGCACCTCGTCATAGGTGATGGCGTCGAACTTCACCGCGTCGGCGTTCTTGGCGGGGTCGGAGTCGTACACGCCGTCGATATTCTTGGCCAGCAGGATCACGTCGGCGCCGATCTCGGCGGCGCGAAGCACTGCGGCGGTGTCGGTGGAGAAGTAGGGGTTGCCGGTGCCGCATCCGAAGATGACCACGCGGCCCTTTTCCAGATGACGGATGGCTCTGGCCCGGATGTAGGGCTCGGCCACGGCGCGGATCTCCAGCGAGGTCATCACCCGCACGTCCACGCCCTTCTGCTCCAGCACGTCGGCCATGGCCATGCAGTTCATGGCGGTGGCCAGCATGCCCATGTGGTCGGCGCGGGAGCGCTCGATGTAGCCCTCGCCGTTTTTCACGCCGCGCCAGAAGTTGCCGCCGCCAATGACCACGCCGATCTCAACGCCCATGGCGCTGCATTCCTTGATGACGTTGGCCACCCGGCCCATCACCTGAAAGTCCAGGCCAAAGTGCTTGTCTCCGGCCAGTGCCTCGCCGCTGATCTTCAGCAGCACCCGCTTATATTTCGGTTCGTCCATGCGTCACGCTCCTATTTTATTATTCAATCATACTTTGCTATTTTACCTTATTTCTCTCCGTTTGCATAGAGGGAAAATCAAAAAAATGCGGATTCTTTTCTTGCGGCGGTGTGAAAAAGCTGTTATACTGCCGGAGAGAAAGGATGTGCATACCATGGAACTGCGCCATGTTTTGGGAAATACATGGGTGGCGGAGGCCAACACGGCCCTGCTGCCGGTTTATAAGATCACGGAGAAGGATATCGTGCTGATCGACACCGGCTACGCCAAGCTGGATCGCTCCGGCCTGACGGCCATGATCGAGGACAACGGCTTTCACCTGCGGGGCGTGATCTGCTCCCACGCCCACTTCGACCACAGCGGCAACGTGCGGTACTTGCAGCAGCGCTGCGGCGCCAGAGCCGCCGCCCACATCATCGAGGCGGGCATCTCCGTGAATCCCGATGCCTACCGGGCCAACTATGTGGCCCTTACCTACGGCAAGAGCCGGGAGTATTTTCTGGAGGAGTGCTTCGTGGCGGACGCCATCATCGGCCCGGAGGACGAATATCTGGACTTCTGCGGCGTGCGCTTCGGCATTCTGCCGCTGCCGGGGCACAGCGCGGGACACATCGGCGTGGTGACGCCGGACAACGTGGCCTATGTGGGGGACTGCCTGCTGGATCAGCAGCAGATCGACAGCGCCAAGCTGCCCACCAGCATGTTCATTGCCCGTGACCTGCAAAGCAAGGCGTTCCTGCGGCAGACGGACTATCCCGCCTACATCATCGCCCACAAGGCGGTGGTGACGGACAAGACGGAGCTGGACGCCCTGGTGGACAGCAACAGTGAGTTCATCCACCGCAAGGCCGACGAGCTGCTGGAGGATCTGGTGGATGGCATGACCTTCTCCCAGTGGATCGCCGCCTTCTGCCAACGGGAGAGCATCCGGACGAAGAATGAGTTCAAGTTCTCCATTATCGAGCGGAACTTCGCCAATTTCGTGGACTGGCTCACCGACGAGGGCCGCGTCACCGTCCAGCGGGAGTACTGTGCCAAAACGTATTACCACGGGTAAGGGGAATTTGTTATAGGGCGGCGGAGCGCTATCTATCGGTGATCGCTTCGTAGGGGCGGACGACTCTGTCCGCCCCTACAACCGTTTACCGTAACCCGTCCGCCGTGCGGGGCGATGTGGGCATCGCCCCCTACGAAATCCTACCGTACCCAATGCGTCTACCAATTCTTCCAACACACAAGGCCCTCCGCCATTTCGGTGGAGGGCCTTGCCTTTATGGAAAACGTGGGGATCGCTTACTTCACCTGCAAACGGTTCTCGCTGGACCAGCTGGTGACATCCAGATTCCGATACTGCTTGCGCAGGCGCTCCAGCTCCTGGCTGTCGCCGCCCAGCATGGTGATGCGGTTCACCGCCGCCAGATCAGCCGCGGACATAGGGTGGTCATTGCGGGCGCCGCAATCGGCGCAGATGTAGTTCTTACCATCAACAGTAACAGCGGTGCTGCCGCAGGTAGCGCAGCGGATCGTCTTCGTAATCAGTGCCATAATTCATGTACCTCCTTGAAAATTCCATGTGTTGGTTCGTGTATGTTTCTGTGCTTTCGACGCGTCTCGTTTCACTGTCATTATCATAGCACATGCTTTCATATTTGTAAAACGCATAATTGTACTTGCAAGTATGAGAAAAAGTATGATATAATGGCGGCAGAAAGCGAGGCGGCGGCATGAGTATCTCCAAATACCAGATCTTTTTGAAAACCGTACAGTGCGGCAATTTTTCCAAGGCGGCGCAGGCGCTGAACTTCACCCAATCCGGCGTCAGCCACGCGGTGCAGGCGCTGGAGGACGAGCTGGGGGTGACGCTTCTCAGCCGCAACCGGGGCGGCGTGGTGCTGACGGCGGATGGCCGGGCGCTGCTGCCCCAGATCGAAAGGCTGTGCGCCGACCACCACGCGCTGATGCAGTCCGCCGCCAGCCTGAAGGGGCTGGACGCCGGTCTTGTGAAGGTGGCCACCTTTACCAGCGTGTCCGTCCACTGGCTGCCCTCCATCCTGCAAAGCTTCGGCCAGCGCTACCCCAACATCGAGTTTGAGGTGGTCACCGGCGACTTTTACGACCAGATCGAGGAGTGGATCCTGCGGGGCACGGTGGACTGCGGCTTTCTGCGGCTGCCGTCGGTGAAGCGGCTGCAAACCTACGCCCTGCACCGTGACAAATTACAGGTGATCGTGCCCTGCGGCCACCCGCTGGCGGACAGCGATCCCTTTCCGCTGGAAGCACTGGCATCGGAGCCGTTCATCCGGCTGGAGGAGGGCGAGGACTACGAGATCGTGGCGGCCTTTGACGCCATGGGGATCCGTCCCCACGTGAAATACACGGCGCGGGAGGATCGTACCATCCTGTCCATGGTGTCCAAGGGACTGGGCATCAGCCTGCTGCCGGAGCTGATGGTGCGCCACAGCCCCTACCCCGTCACCGCCTGCCGCCCGCCCATGACCTTCCACCGCAGCATCGGCATCGGCGTAAAGGACGAAAAAGCGTTGTCCTCCTCCACCCGCCGGTTCGTGGATTACGTGCGGCGCTGGGTGGCGGAGAACGGGGATCAGTGAGATTGTGGGGTAGAAAAAATCTGTCATGGTGTTTTCGCCGCGCAAAAAAAGAGACCCTTTGGGGTCTCTTTTTGCATATGTACCTTTTAGAAATGGCCGCTGGTGCTGGAACCGCCGCCGCCGGAGTGATCGCTGCTGCCGGAATCATGATCCTTCTCGATCTTGCGGCGCGTCTCAGTGGTGTGGGTATAGCGGTCAACCTGCTCCGTCAGGTTCAGCCCCTCCTCGGTCACATAGATATCGGCACGGGCGCTTCTGCGGACGGACTTCATCATGCCCTTCAGGCTCAGGCAGATCACCAGCGCCACGGCAATGCCGATGGCAAGGCCGGGCAGCAGAGAGCTGGCCAGTGACTTCTTCACAGGCGTCCCCTGCTCCGCCAGCGTCAGGTATTCGTCGCAGGCGAACAGGTAATCCTCGAAGCCGCCCCGCCAGTCGTCCTCGCCGAAGTTATCCAGAAAGACATCTGTCATCTTGTGACGGCCATAGTCGCTGACGGCATACTGAGCAATGCCGCCGTCCCGGACATACAGGTCATAGCTGCGGTCGTACATGCTCAGCATCAGCAGGATACCCTCGCGGTTTTCGCCGATGCCAAGGCTGTTGCTGTCATAGAAGGACACCACCGCATAGTGGATATCGCTGTCGTACTCCTGATAATCCTCCATGGTGACGATGTACACGGCGCAGTTGTGCTCCCAGGAGATCTGGCTGGCCAGCGCCTCCAGATAGGCGTCGTCCTCCTCGGACAGAAGGCCCGCCATATCGTAGACAAAGGCGTCACCGGGCTGCTGCTCCGCCCAGGCGGGGACGGTCAGCGCCAGCGCCATCATCAGCGCCAGCAAAAGGGTCAAAAATTTCTTTTTCATCCTCTCAGACCCTCCCTTACAGAATATGCAGGATCAGCGTCGCCAGCGCCGTCACCGGTATGGCGATGGCCGCGAACGTGGTCCAGAACTTGCCCATATCCGTGGGCAGGTCGCCCACCAGACGGCCGGTCTGCCCGTTCATGGCGAACAGGAAGTCCTTGCCGTTCCACTTGGTGTGCAGCATCCAGACGGGCAGCAGCGCGTAGTGCACCTTGCCCCGCTTCAGGCGGATATCCTGATTCAGGGGGACGCAGGTGTCGTACATGTTGGCCGTGCGGCGCAGCGCCGCCTCCAGAGACGCGGTGCAGCGGCTGTCGGCCCTCTCCTGACTGTCCGCCACGGACACGTCGTACTTATCCGCCAGAAAGCCCGGCAGATATGCGGTGGAGAAGGGCTTGAGATCCTTGTAATTATAGGGCTCGATGGAGTCCATGTGGTCGTCTGGCATTTTGCTGGAGGCGTCCACCGGCACCTTTTCAAAGGCGATATCGCCGCCGCGGCGCACGTCGTAATGCTCGGTGGTGGTGACCTCGTAGTCGCCCTCGGTGTGGACGTGGGAAATCAGACCCTCGTACTCCACGTGACCCTCGGCCCGGCCGTTGAACATCCAGAAGGGGACGTACACGCCCTTGATCTCCTGGATGTGGTTGCCCTTGGTGAAGGCCTTGGGCAGGAAGGGCTTGCCCTTATAGTGCTTTTTCAGGGCGGCGATGGCGTCGTCCTTGCTGAGCTTGAAGGGAATAACGTAGTCCGGCTTCAGCGCGCCGCTGAACTGCCCCGGCACCACGGAGGGGTTGCCGCAGTAGGGGCAAGAGGTGGCGGCGGTGGACGCGTCGCAGATCAGCTCCGCGCCGCAGCTGGGGCAGTTGTAGGCCTTCATGCCGTTGGCGTCCGCGCCCCAGTCGCTGCTGAGGGACGAGGTGTCCCAGCCCTGAGCCTCCATCTCCTCCAGCTTTTTGCGGTTCTGCTCCGTTTTTTCGTTTGCTTTTTCCGTGGCCTCTACGGCCTTGGCCTCCTTGTCGGCGTACAGAGCCTCGATCTCGGCCACGTCGTACTTGCCGCCGCAGAAGTCGCACTCCAGCTTGCCGGACGCGCCCACAAAGTGGAGCGGGCCGGTGCAGGCCGGGCATTTATAGTTGGTGATTTGGGATGCCATAGTTATCCTCCCGTTTTTCTCCCGTTTTTCCGCTTGTTACAGGGGCTTGCCGCAGTTCTCGCAGAATTTGCCGCTGCCCTCTACCTTGGCGCCGCAGTTGGGGCAGAACGTCAGCCGGAATCCGGAATCCTGCGGCTGCTGAGGCTGCTGATAAGTAGTCTGAGTCTGCTGCGGCTGCTGGTAGACAGGCTGCTGGTAAGTGGGCTGCTGCGGCTGCTGGTAGCCGGACTGTTGATAGCCCACCCATTCCTGCGATGCCGCCGCAGGAGCACTGGCCACGCCAGGCACGCCATGATAAGCCGCGCTGCCAAAGGCCAGCATGGGAACAAACACATGAGGCAGGAAAATCAGTCCCACAGCGTATCCCTCGTCTTTACCAAATGCCTTGGCAAGCCTGATGTAGGTCAGGATCATCAAAATGATATTATAAATAGGAATCAGCAGCATCAGGAAACGCCAGCCATTGCCCCACGTAATCTCATACAGGGTGTACTGATCGTAGAACGGCACAACGGCAGCCCAGCCGGGCTTGCCCGCTTTCTTGAACAATATCCACATGGCCACGATCATCAATGCCATCAACAGCAAAGCAATCACCCAAATGACAGCAAGGCTCATTAAACCAGTGAGAATCGAAATAACATCGTAATCGCTGTAATCATAGTAGTCGTAGTAACTGCAATAGGAATACATCATGTGTCTCCTTTCATCTCGCTACCTTGTTTTATACTATCAGGGACGGGGATTGCCGCAGTTGGCGCAGAACTTGCCCTTGTTGACGCTGCCGCAGGAGCAGGTCCACTCGCCGGCGGGCTTGGGAGAGCCGCACTCAGAGCAGAATTTGCCGGTGTTCACCGCGCCGCAGGCGCACTTCCACTCCCCGGCGGGAGCGGGCTTGGGCTGGCCGCATTCGGCACAGAACTTGCCGGTATTGCCGCTGTGACCGCAGGCGCAAGTCCAGCCGTTGGCAGGAGCGGCCTGCTGTGCAGACTGCTGCGCCGCCTGCTGCTGACCCATGGCGTACAGGTTCTGGGCGTTCATGCCGCCGGCCTGACCGGCCATGTTCATGCCCATAAACGCCATGGCCGCGCCGCCCTGATTGCTGGCCGCCATCTTCATGGCATCGCCCTGAGAGCCGACGAGATGCGCCGCCGCACGGGTGGGATCCATAAAGGCCACGTTGCGCTGCAGCTCCTTCAGCATCTTCTCGTCTTCCTCGTCGGCGGTGACACTGGACACGCCGAAGGAGACAATCTCGATGCCGCGGAGGTCACGCCACTTCTTGCTGAGCACCTCGTTCAGCGCGTCGGCCAGTTCCATGGTGTGGCCGGGCAGCTGGGAGTAGCGGATGCCGTTCTCGCCGATCCTGGCGAAGGCGGGCTGGAGGGCGGTCAGCAGCTCGGTTTTCAGCTGACTGTCCAGCTTGTCGCGGGTATAGGCCTCGCTGACGTTGCCGCAGACGTTGGTATAGAACAGGACGGGGTTGGTGATGTGATAGCTGTACTCGCCGAAGCAGCGGATGCCCACGTCAATGTCGATACCGGCACGCTGATCCACCACCCGGAAGGGCACGGGGCTGGGGGTGCCGTACTTGTTGCCCATCAGCTCTTTGGTATTAAAATAGTACACTCGCTGATCCTTGGGAGCCTCGCCGCCGAAGGTGAAGCGGTTGGTCATGCTGTCGATGACGGCGCGGATGCTGCCCTTCAGCTCGCCGGTGAACAGGGACGGCTCGGTGGACATGTCATAAGTAAACTCGCCCGGCTCGGCGCAGACCTCGATGATGCGACCCTGATCCACGATCATCATGCACTGACCATCGGCCACGGCGATGACGCTGCCGTTGGAGATCACGTTGTCGCTTCCCTTGGTATTGCTGGAGCGGCCGGAGACGCGCTTCTGACCCTTGACGGCCATGACGTTTTCGGGCATAGCTTCACAATAGAAATATTCCTTCCACTGGTCGGCCATCACGCCGCCCACGCTGCCCAATGCTGCTTTGATCAGTCCCATTTTCTTTCTCCTTTTATCGTTATGATCTATGCTATGGTAGGGTACGTTTTCCATACGCTTCCATTTTACTACATAGTATCGGCTCAGGTCAACAGATAGCCGTAAATTTGTCGCCCCGATATCCTTATATATAGGTAGGGACAGGCCGCCCTTTCCTGCTCCGCCGGGGCTGTTGACGACAGATGCATAAAAACGCACCGTGAAATACGTTTCACGGTGCGTTTTGCCTGCTTCCGCCATGGGTGGTGATACGAGTCTATCTTATCACAGAATCTTTATGGATTCAATATGGTCTTAACAGAAAATTTACATAAAGAATTCGTTAAATTATTGTGAATTTTGCCGTCTTGAAATTCAAAAACAACTGGCGTATAGTATGAAACGTAAATTTTGATGTTGCGATAACGTTTCCGTGGAGGAAAAAATCAACTTTTCCCCTGTATTCTTTTCGCGCTTAAAATCGCGAAAGAAATGAAAGAAGCGTTGTCGCCGTGCATGTGGAAAGGACGGTGGAACCATGACGCGTGAAGAAGCTGTGAACCGTTTGTGTGATATTTACAGCGGTGAATTTGACGTGCGGCTGTGCGAGGAGCACCGGAAGCCGCTGGCGGCGCAGATGGATTTTTATGCGGAATCCTCGAAATACGTGCTGTCGAAAAAAGCCAAGCTTTGGGAAGCCAACAGCTTTGAGTATGTGTACCTGTTCAATGTGCCCCACCTGACGAAAGAGATCTATGACCAGTGCGAAAAGCTGGCCTATGACGAGGGCATGGCCCGCATCAAGCCCGGCCCCAACCACATGTACACCTACATCACAGCCCTGTTCGTATGCGACAGCTGCGACGAGGACGCGAAAAAGGCGCTGAAGCAGTGCAAGCTGTACAAGAGCTTCAAGATGTCCTATTGGGGCTGGATGGATTTCCACACCGCGCTGGCGGTGCTGCCGGAGGAATCGGTCAGCACCAACCGCAGCGGACACAGTGCAGCGCAGGTCTTTAACCGGGGCCTGTTTCATAAGCAAAAGAAAAACTTGTTCAGAAAGGAGAGAGCTTTATGAATGCTGCTTTGTTCCTTATCATCGGCTGCGCAGTTCTGGTCGTAGGCTATATTTTCTACGGCGGCTGGCTGGCCAAGAAGTGGGGCGTTGACAACTCCCGTCCTACTCCTGCTCATACCATGGAAGACGGCAAGGACTACTGCCCTGCCAAGGCTCCTGTGCTGATGGGCCATCACTTCTCCTCCATCGCCGGCGCCGGCCCCATCAACGGCCCCATTCAGGCGGCTGTGTTCGGCTGGGTTCCCGTGATGCTGTGGGTCCTGATCGGCGGTATCTTCTTCGGCGGCGTGCATGACTTCGGCGCACTGTTCGCTTCCATCCGCCACAAGGGCGAATCCATCGGCGAGGTCATCGGCGACGCCATCGGCGCCAAGGCCAAGAAGCTGTTCATCGTGTTCGCTTACCTGACCCTGATCCTGGTGGTGGCTGCCTTCGCCTCCATCGTGGCCAACACCTTCAAGGCCACCTACACCGCAGAGGGCGCCATCGACTATGCCGCCTCCTCTGCCAACGCTTCCACCGCTATCATCTCCATCATGTTCATCCTGATGGCGATCCTGTTCGGCTTCTTTGTCTATCGCCGCAATGCGCCTCTGGGCGTGGCTACCGTGATCGGCGTCATCGGCATCGTGGTCTGCATGGTCATCGGCCTGAACTGGCACCCCATCTATCTGAGCTACACCGTGTGGATGATCATTGTGGGTATCTACATCGGCGTCGCTTCCGTTACCCCCGTGTGGATCCTGCTGCAGCCCCGTGACTATCTGAGCTCCTTCCTGCTGTACGGCATGATGGTTCTGGCTGTTGTGGGTATCATCGGCTGCGCCCCCACTGTGGACATGCCCGCCTTCACCGGCTTCTATGACACTCTGGCGCCCAGCGGCACTTCTCTGGGTTATATGTTCCCCGCTCTGTTCGTGACCATCGCCTGCGGTGCTGTGTCCGGCTTCCACTCTCTGGTTGGCTCCGGCACCACCTCCAAGCAGCTGGATCAGGAGAAGGACGCCAAGCCCATCGCTTACGGCGGCATGCTGATCGAGTGCGCTCTGGCTCTGATCTCCGTCTGCGCTGTCGGTTACATCTGGGCGCAGTATGCTGACGGCACCACCACGACTCCTACCGTCGTGTTCGCCACCGGCTTGGCCTCCATGTTCTCCAAGGTGTTCGGCGACGGCTGCTATAACGCCGTGTACTCCATGCTGATCCTGGCTGTGTCTGCATTCTGCCTGACCTCTGTGGATACCGCTACCCGTCTTGCCCGTTACATGTTCGCTGAGTTCTTCGTGGAGCCCGGCCAGACCCGCGAGGATCTGAAGGGCTGGAAGCGCGTCATCACCAACCCCTATGTTGCCACCGGTATCACCGTGGTGGCCGGCGTGGCGCTGGGCCTGACCGGTTATGCCAAGATCTGGGCGCTGTTTGGCGCTGCCAACCAGCTGCTGGCCGCTCTGGGTCTGCTGGCTGTGTGCTGCTGGCTGGGTAAGATCGGCCGCAACAACAAGATGTTCTACTTCCCCATGTTCTTCATGCTGGTCGTCACTCTGACCTCTCTGGTGTTCACCATCAAGGCTCAGGTCGCCGGTATCGCCGCTGGCGGCGAAGGCGTGGTGTGGTGCTACATCCGCGGTATCATTGGCGTGTTGCTGGTGATCCTGGCCATCGACCTGGTGGTACAGGGCATCAAGGCGCTGAGCGCCCAGAAGAAGGCCGCTGCTGCCAAGTAAACACAGCTTTCCATTGTGAGTTTCTCACCCCTTATAAACAGCAAAAACCGGGCTTCCGAAAGGAGCCCGGTTTTTGTTTGTGTGTCGGTGGTTATTTTATTGCCTCCCTCTCAGAGGGAGGTGGCATGACCTGCGGTCATGACGGAGGGAGAGAATTCAAGGCTTTTGTTCTCTCCCCCAGTCTCGCTTATGCTCGACAGCCCCCTCTCAGAGGGGGACAAGGGCGGAGTAGACCCCCGCCCCTACGAATGTTTAACGTCCCCTCTGCACGTATCGCGGGGTCGATTTTTAATTCCATGTTGTATAATTACAGCATGAAATTACGCTCCGTATAGGATTCACTCCCCTTTTGCCACCTTTTCCTCCGTCTCCTGACGGACGGCCTGCCGCAAGGCGGTCAGATAGGGGGAGAATGCCACATTGTCGTTGGCGTAGGTCAGGTTCAGGTCGTATTCCAGCGGCAGCCACGTGTCCAGCGGAGATTCGTTGTGGGAGATCACCGCCTCCAGCTTGTCCAGCGCCTTGTAGAGCCTGGCCTCCGGCGTTTCCAGCGCGTCCATCTCGGCGTACAGCGCCGCCATATCCCGGCAGTAGGGCTGGGGCAGTCCGGTCACCCACCGGGCCAGCAAGCCGTCCTCCCTGGCGGTGTCCGCCGCCGTTTTCTCGAAGGAGGGAATGTCGCCGGTGAAGCACTCGCCCAGATCGTGGATCAGGCACATCTGCATCACCTTGTCCATGTCCAGCTCCGGAAATTCGTCCCGCATGAGATACGCCATCAGCGTCACCCGCCAGCTGTGCTCCGCCACGCTCTCGTGGCGGCCCTGGGAGGTGTAGCAATGGCGGGTGGTGTCCTTCAGCCGTTCCGCCGTGTGCAGCACGGCCAGCAGTTCCATGGGTTTCATCGTTGTCCTCCTGTTCCCGTAATAAAGGCCGCTTGCCCGCACAGGCAAACGGCCTTTTTCGTTTGTTAAGCAGCGTTCCTTGTGTTGTCATTGTGAGCCAGTGCGCGCCGCGAAGCAAGTGCCCTTGGGGTGCATACTGGCGTGACAATCCGATTCCCTTGCCTCCCCTGTGTAAGGGGAGGTGTCAAAAATCTTTGATTTTTGACGGAGGGGTTGTCGTATGACGGACAATCCCCCAGTCAGCTTCGCTGACAGCCCCCTTTACACAAGGGGGCCGAGTTGCGGATTTCCGCCAGTTACCTTAATAATTGTCCTTCTGGAAGATCTTCAGGATATCGTTGAAGGACTTGTCCATATCGTCGTCAGCCTTCTCACCCTCGGCAGGCAGGGGATCCAGCTTGACGGGCTGGCCTGCCGGGGTCTTTTCGGCCTCGGCGGTCTTGGCCTGTTGGCCCTCGGCAAAACCGGTGGCAATGACGGTGACGCGGATCTCGTCGTCCAGTGATTCGTCGAAGGTAGCGCCGAAGATGGTCAGCGCGTCGGGATGCACCGCCTGCTGCACCAGCATGGCGGCCTGCTCCACCTCCTCCAGACCGATATCGGTGGAGCCGGTGATGTTGATGAGCACGCCCCGCGCACCCTCGATAGAGGTCTCCAGCAGCGGGCTGGAGATGGCCATACGGGCGGCCTCCTCGGCCTTGCCCTTTCCGGCAGCGCGGCCTACGCCCATGTGGGCCATGCCCGCATCCTTCATGATGGCGGTCACGTCGGCAAAGTCCAGATTGATGAAGCCGGTGTCACGGATCAGGTCGGAAATGGACTGCACCGCCTGACGCAGCACATCGTCGGCGATCTCGAAGGCGTTGGCGAAGGTGATCTTCTGGTCGGTGGCGAACTTCAGCCGCTCGTTGGGAATGATGACAAGGGAGTCCACCTTGTCCCGCAGCTCCTCGATACCGGCCTCGGCCTGCTGAGCGCGCTTGCGGCCCTCGAACCCGAAGGGCTTGGTGACGACGCCCACGGTCAGCACGCCCAGCTCGCGGGCGATCTCGGCCACCACAGGAGCCGCGCCGGTGCCGGTGCCGCCGCCCATACCGGCGGTGACGAACACCATGTCCGTCTCCTCCAGGGCCTTGCTGATCTGGTTGCGGCTCTCCTCGGCGGCCTTGCGGCCGATCTCGGGATTGGAGCCTGCGCCCTTTCCGCCGGTCAGCTTTTCGCCGATCTGCAGCTTATAGTTGGCGCTGGAAGCGTTCAGCGCCTGCTTGTCCGTATTCACGGCGATAAAATCGACGCCCTTGGCTCCGCTGCGCACCATGCGGTTGACCACATTGTTGCCGCCGCCGCCAACGCCGACCACCTTGATACTGACTACGTTTTCCACGCCTGTTTCCAGTCCAAAAGCCATGTTCGTTCCCTCCGGTAGAAATGGTATAAAAACGAAAATTCGTTATTTGCTAATACTACATCTTGTATTATATTGCGGAATAGGCCGCAGGTCAAGTGGTAACGGCCTTTTTTCAAAAAAAGTTCATGGGAAGGCCGTCATCCGGGGATAAAGCTGGCTTTTCCTTCCTGCGTCATGTCGATGGCGCCCTTTTCGTTGACCTCCAGGCGCTCCACCACCGCTAGCAGATAATCCAGCTTATAATCGAAATCCGCGTCCCAGCGGAAGGTCACGTCGAACCTGTCCAGATACCGCATCACCACCGAGGCGGTGTCGCTGAGGTCGATGGTCTGCACGTCCCCCAGCATGTCTTTGTCCCGCAGCAGACCCAGCAGTGTCAGCAGCAGGCGGGCGGAGGGCTGCTGCTCCTCCGGCACCTGAAGGTCCGCGCCCACCTGGGGCTCCAGCAGCGTCAGCCCCTCCACCACGGCGTACTGCTTGCCGTCGCCGGTCTTGGCGTCCACGATCTTGCCGTCGCCGGACAGCAGCCACAGCTTGCCGTCCTGCGACACGGCGGCAGGCGCGGTACACTCCGTCACCGTCACCACCAGTGTATCGGGCAGCTGGCGGCTGATGCGCACCGTCTCCACATAGGGCAGCGCGGCGGTGATCCGCTCCGAGGCGTGGTACTTGTTCAGGAAGAACATATTGTCCCCCGTCTCGATGCCGCTGGCCTCGATGATCTGGTTGGCGGTGTAGCGGCTGTTGCCGGTGACGGTGATGGTATCCACCTTGAAGAACAGCGCCAGCGCCACGGCGATGGCGCCGCAGATGGCCACAAAGATCAATATCTTATACAGGAACGAAAACCGTCCCTGACGGCGTTTGCGGTGATAGCTGCGTCTTCTGGCCATAGTGTATCCTTTCTGTATCCGTTACACCTCCACGGCAGCGTCCGCGCCCAGCGCCCGAAGGTCGTCGGCCATGTGCTGATAGCCCCGTTGGATGTGGTAAATTTCGTGTATCAATGTGGCGTCCGGCGTTTGCAGCGCCGCGATCGCCAATGCCGCTCCACCCCGCAGGTCGGTGCAGCGCACCGCCGCGCCGTGGAGCTCCCGCGTGCCGTAGACCACGGCCACCCGTCCCTCCAGACGGATATCCGCGCCCATCCGCACCAGCTCCGGCACGTGGCGGTAGCGGCTGTCGAACATGTTCTCCACGAACATGACCGCGCCCTCAGACCGCAGCAGTGCCGCCATCAGGGGCGCCTGCGCGTCGGTGGGAAAGCCGGGATAGGGTGAGGTGCGCACCGGCGGGATAGCCCGCAGACGGCCGTCGCTCTCCAGCGTGATGGAATCTTCCGTGCATTGCAGGCGGCAGCCCGCCTGCCCCAGCGCCGTGGTAACGGTGGCAAGGTGGCGGTAGTCCACGCCTCGCAATGTCACCTGTCCGCCGGCAGCTGCCGCCGCGCACAGGTATGTAGCCGCCGCGATCCGGTCGCCGATGCAGCGGTGGACGCAGCCGTGGCGCACGCCGCCGCCCCGCACCGTAATGGTGGAGGTGCCAGCCCCGTGAACGTCGGCTCCCAGCTTTTGCAGGAAGTCCTGTAAGTCTACGATCTCCGGCTCACGGGCCGCGTTGGAAATGATGGTAGTGCCCTCTGCGCCGCAGGCTGCCAGAATGGCGTTCTCCGTAGCGCCCACGCTGGGCAGCGTCAGCAGAATGTCACCGCCGCGCAGGCACTCCGCCCGGCACAGCAGACTGCCGCCGATCTCGCTGATCTCCGCGCCCAGCGTCCGCAGGGCGGTAAGGTGCAGGTCGATGGGCCGGGGCCCCAGCTCGCAGCCGCCGGGATAGGACAGCTCCGCCCGGCCGCACCGGGTCAGAATCGCCCCCAGAAAGATCACCGAGGAACGCATTTTCCGCATCAGCTCCTCCGGGATATCCCAGCGGGTGACGCAGGCGGTGTCCACCAGCAGGTCGTTGCCGTCCCACTGTGCCTGACACCCCAGATGCCGCAGGATCTCCGCCGCCGTCTCCACGTCGCTGAGCCGGGGACAGTCCGCAATGCGGCATTCCCCGCCCGCCAGCAGCGTGGCGGCCAGAACGGGCAGGACGCTGTTTTTCGCCCGCTGCACCGTAAGATGGCCGCTGAGGGGGCGGCCTCCCTGTATCCTCAGATAAGACATATCGCTCCGCCTTTCCCAATGGTTTTACCCATCCTATGCAAGACGAAGCTTGCCCCGTTACAGCAGGGCCATCAAGGTGTTGTAGATCCGCTCCGTGGCATCGGGAATGCCCAGCTCCGCCATGGCCTTTGCCATGGACCGGCGCTTCTCCGGATTTTGCAGAATGTCCTTCGCGCTCTCGTACAGCGCCTCGCCGGTGGCCTGCTCCTCCGTCAGCATCACCGCGCCGCCGTGGGACTCCAGCAGCCGTGCGTTCTTCTCCTGGTGGTTGGCCACCACGTAGGGAGAGGGCACCAGTATGGTGGGCATGCCCAGCGCCGTCACCTCGCTGAGGGTGCTGGCTCCGGCGCGGCTGATGACCAGATCGGCGGCGGCCATCACCACCGCCATGTCATAGATGTACTGCCGCACATCCAGCAGCGGACTGCTGAGCTTCAGCCGCTCCAGCTCACCGGACACATGGGGCCAGTCGCTCTTTCCGGCGGCGTGGATGTGGTGGAAGGGAAAGCCGTCCGCCTGCTCCCGCCGGAAGAAGTCCAGCATCCGGGCGTTCATGGTGGACGCACCCAGACTGCCCCAGAAGGAGGCCACCAGCGGCTTATCGTCGGTATAGCCCAGCTTTTCACGGGCCTGCTGCTTCGTCAGAGCGAAGAAATCGCCCCGCACCGGCGTTCCCGTGACCACCACCTTTTCGGGGTGCTTATAGTGGCGGCGGCAGTCCTCGAACCCCACCATCACGCAGTTCACGCAGCCCTCCAGCAGCTTGGTGGTCAGGCCGGGGATCATGTTGGACTCGTGGACGGCGGTGGGAATATGCCGCCGGGCGGCGGCCTTGATGGCGGGGGAGCTGGGGGAGCCCCCCGGGGCCACCCCCGGCGCTGGC
>URKW01000045.1 GCA_900548615.1 uncultured Eubacteriales bacterium
ACGTGATCGAGCGGCTGAACCGCGAGATCCGCCGCAGGACCCGCGTGGTGGGGACGTTCCCTGACGGCAATTCCGCCCTGATGCTGGTCTGCGCGAGGCTGCGACACGTCGCGGGTACCCAGTGGGGCTGCAAGAAATACATGAATATGAAGCACTTGGAGGCGGTCATGGACGACGCCTCTATTGCCGGCTGATTTCACTCAGCCGGAGCCTGCAAATAATTTTGCGCATAAATCTTGACGGGACCCCCAATTTTATTGAGGGTGGGACTTTTTTCGGCGGACTGCTGAAGCTCCGCAATACAGCTGAGGCGCTGGTTATCGTGCTGGCTATCGGCATACCGGTGTTCTCAGTGTCCGCGCTGACATTGACTGCCAAAATCATCATTCTATGCCTGACCGCACTGCCGTTGGGCATCATCGCACTGGTGGGCATCAACGGCGAAAGCCTGTCCTCGTTCATCTTCCTTGTCCTGAAATACCTCCATAACCGCCGCGTTATTACGCGCAATGAAGCGGAACAGGGCAAGCGAAAGAAACGGAAGAAGCATAAAGCTAAGAGTGGTGACGCTGCACCCAAGTACATCAATCCTGTGGCGGAATACCTGCCCGTGGAGAAAATTGAAAACGGCATCATCTACACACGGGATCACCGCTACCTGAAGATCGTTGAGGTCGTGCCCATCAACTTCCTGCTGCGCAGCGCCAGAGAGCAGCGGAACATCATCTACTCATTTATTTCGTTTCTGAAGATCAGCCCGGTCAAAATGCAGATCAAGGTCATTGCCAAGCGTGCCGACCTGAACCGGCACAGAGAGATCGTGCAGCAGGAGATGGCGCAGGAAACCGATGAAAACTGTCGCCTGCTGCAGCAGGACTACCTGACGCTCATTGACCGGATCGGTGCACGGGAAGCCACCTCGCGCCGGTTCTTCATGGTATTTGAGTATGAGGCATGGGCAGGCCGGAAACGGGATAACGAGGAAGCGGAGGCCATCGCCTCCCTGCAAACGGCAACCCGCACCGCAGTCAATTATCTCAAGCAATGCGGCAATGAGGTGCTGATCCCGGAAAACGATGATGAATTTACGGTCGATACCCTCTATCATTTGCTGTGCCGCAACACCACTACATCGCTGCCGGAGCGAGTTCGCCGGATCGTTGCCCAGTATCAGGAGAAAGGACTGGAATCTGAGATCGACGCCATTCCCTGTACGGAGTTTTTCGCCCCTGACAGCATCGACTTCACCAACGGGCGGCATATCTGTATTGACGGACTCTACTACGCCTATCTGCTGGTGCCCTCCACCGGCTATAAGGCGCAGGTACCAGCCGGCTGGCTGTCCCTTATCGTCAACGCCGGGGATGGCATTGATCTGGATATGTTCATCAGCCGCCAGCCGAAAGCCCGCATGGTACAGCGGCTGGGACAGCAGCTTCGTATCAATCGCAGTAAAATCAAGGACGCCAGCGATACCAACACGGACTTTGATGATCTGGATGGTGCTATCCGAAGCGGCTACTTCCTGAAGGAAGGGCTGGGCAACAACGAGGACTTCTATTACCTGAACCTGCTGATCGCAGTGACAGCTCCCACAGTGGATGAACTGGAATGGAAGGTCAATGAACTGAAAAAACTGCTCATGTCCCGTGATATGGACGTGTGCAGCTGCGCCTTTCATGAGGAGCAGGCGTTTCTATCGTCGCTGCCGCTGGTCAGCATGGAGAAGCACCTCTTTGAACGCTCCAAGCGCAATGCGCTGACCACCGGCGTGGCAAGCTGCTATCCCTTCACGTCCTATGAGCTGAGTGACGAAAACGGTATCCTGTTCGGCCTGAACAAATACAACAACTCTCCGGTCATTATCGACATCTTCGATTCCAAGGTCTATAAGAACGCCAACATTGCTGTGTGCGGCACCAGCGGCGCCGGCAAGACCTTCCTGATCCTGCTGATGGCGCTCCGTATGCGGCGTAAGGGCATACAGGTTTTCATGCTGGCACCCCTGAAAGGCCACGAGTTCCACCGCGCCTGCGTCAATACAGGCGGCGAGTTTATCAGTATCTCCCCCGCCTCCAAAAGCTGCATCAATGTGCTGGAGATCCGCAAGGTAGATAAGTCCGTGGAAGAAATGTTGGATGGCCCCGGCATTGAACGCTCTGAGCTGGCAGCCAAGATTCAGAGGCTTCATATCTTCTTTGCTCTTTTGATCCCCGATATGTCCTATGAGGAAAAACAGCTTTTGGACGATGCCCTGATCCGTACCTACGCACGGAAAGGCATTACCCACGACAACGCCTCTCTCAGTGATCCGGACAACCCCAACGTTTACCGCGAGATGCCTGTGCTGGGCGACCTCTACGATGTTCTGAAGGAGGAAAGCGACACCAAGCGCCTTTCCAACATCATCAACCGCTTCGTACACGGCTCGGCCAGCACCTTCAACCAGCAGACCAATGTAAATCTGGACAACAAGTTCACGGTGCTGGACATCTCGGAACTCAGCGGCGATCTGCTGCCTATCGGTATGTTCGTGGCGCTGGATTTTGTATGGGATAAGGCCAAGGCCAACCGCACAGAGGAAAAGGCCATCTTCATCGACGAATGCTGGCAGCTCATTGGCGGCGGCTCCGGCACCTTCGGCGTCGGCAACCGTCTGGCGGCTGAGATGGTGCTGGAGATCTTCAAGACCATCCGCGCCTATTCCGGCAGCGGCATTTGCGCGACGCAGGATCTGAACGACTTCTTCTCTCTGGACAACGGCAAGTACGGCAAGGGCATCATCAACAACTGCCGCACGAAAGTCATATTGAATCTGGAGGACGAAGAAGCCCAGCGCGTTCAGCAGGTATTGCACCTCTCCGAAGCGGAGGTCATGGAGATCACCCACTTTGAGCGGGGCAACGGCCTGATCAGCAGCAATAACAACAATATCACGGTGGAGTTCAAGGCCAGCCCACTGGAACGCGACCTCATTACCACAGACCGCCGCGAACTGCTCGACCTTCTGCGCCGCATGAAGCATCCGGAAGCCTAATACGGCGTTTATACGGAGATAACACGCATTATAAAATCAATACGCATTTAATACGGAGTTAATACGCATTACGGAGGTGATGCCGCCTATGAGAAACAGAGAACAGATCTATGGACAGGAGGCCGCGGGACTGCTGCGGAACATAACCGTCTATCACTGCATACGCCATGACCAGCTCCTGCGCCTGTATCCGGGCAAGGAGGGTGTCATTGAGAACCTGCTGCGCTATCTGGTCAGGCAGCAGCGGATATTCTATAACGCTGACCGGGATTGCTATGGAGACGTCCCCGACTGCCGCGAGGATAAGGAACTGACAGCCGCGTTATGGGTGCTGCTGGACTTCATCGAGAAGGTGGAGTATCACAGCCCGGATGATACGCCGGTGAAGCTGGTATTCTTCGCGGATGGTGAGGTTTACGAGGTCGTCTATATCAGCCCGGATAAGGAAGCGATGATGCAGCACGTACTGACCACGGAAGATGATTCCGGGCGGCGGCTTGTTATCATTGAGGAAGAAGCACAGATGCAGCGACTGCATATTTCCCATACCGCCGCCTACTGCATGGTGGATCGGTCCGGCTGCGTGCAATACTTCAGAAAGGAGGAACACAGTGGAGAGAGCCATCCTCTCACAGCGGATAGAGAGCATTTTGAATGAGATCACACGCCTGTCCAATACGCTCTACGCTATGGACAACACGAATATCGAACGGCATTCAGATAACTATGAAATGCTGTCCACGGAGGCCGCGCTGCGGGGTGAGGTCATTGCCTGCCGGCTGCGGCATCTAATCTATGAGACGACCAGCATCCGGAAAGCCGAGTATCTGGCGTCAGCCGGCGTCATGCAGGGCATCTCCGTCATGGACGAAGATGGTATTCTGGAGATCACGCTCCCCTGCCTGCTGCCCAAGAAGAGCAAGAAGCACAGCTCCGAGTACCTGACCGACCCCATCTACTACACGCTCAGTAAGTACGCGCAGACGCACACGTTGCCCAAGTTCCGGCACTGTGTTGTCTGCTTTTCTCATATCTACAGCCGTGAGCTGTCACCGAGGCGGGTACGAGACTATGACAATCTGGAACTCAAGCAGCTTCTGGATGTGATCTCCACCTTCGTCATGGAGGATGATACGGGCCTGCTGTGCGATGCCTATAACACAACGGAGATCGGAGACTATGACTGCACCCGCGTGTCGGTGATGGATAAGGAGCGATTTCAGGGCTGGCTTTCGGACCGTGAAAACCGGCTTCGCTCCATATCCGATTTATAGCGTTTTGGCCGTGTCAAAAACGGCACACATGACTACGGTACGGCAAAGCCTGTATTTCCGGGCATTTCCACATGGCCGGCAAGGGCAAAAAATACCGTGGTCATGGCAGTCTGGGTACTGCACACCAAAAGGAGGTGGTCAGTATGAGTACCCTACCGCAAAAAGCCCCCGGCAGCCTCTCCCAAGCCTATCAACTGTTGGAGCTGGTCGCCATATCCGGTGAGCTGCCGGCCAGCCAACTGAGCAGGCTCGCCGGTGGCATCAGCTACAAAGAGAACGTGGTCAAGTCGCTGAAACGTCAGCGGCTTTTGCTGTCTTACTACAAAAATGGCCTGCGTGGATACCGGCTCACCGCTGCGGCGAAAAAGCTGCTGTTGGCGCGTGACCCTGGGCGCTTTTCCTTCTACCTGTCCGGTGCCTGCGCCACCAACCACATCAGGAGCGAGCCGGAGCAGCGTCTCCGGCTCCACCGCGTTTCTCAGACACTCATTACCATGCGTAACGCCGGTGTCAGCATCTTCCGTGACGAAAAGCCCGGTGTATTCCACCCCGATGAGCCAGCGATTTGCGACATCTGCGCCCCGGCCTTCTACACCTCCCGTGAGATCAAGGAGATGGGAACGGCCTTCGTCAAGATTCGTGGCGCCCGGTCTGTGGGCGTTCTGCTGACGCCGCAGCACATCCATGTGGTCTATAACCTCGGCAACACCCTGATGAAATGGAGCTACAAAGCCGAGATGCGGACAAAGGCGCTCATGCAGACGGTGCTGTGTCGTGAACGGATGCCGCACCAGTATCATCCGGATACCGTGCAAGGTCTTCTGCTGGGTGACAGCATGGAACTGGCCTATGAGCTGCTGACCAACCAGGGCGGCAAGAACTATTTCATTCTGGATGGCAGCTATGAACGGTTCTGCTTCCTGAGCAACGACCATTATGGAGAGGTGCTGCTGCGCCTCCTCTATGATAAAGAACTAGACAATGACCTGCGCGAGCTGCTGCTCCTTGATCTGGAGTCCCAGCAGCCGGGTGAAACGGTGGAGAACGACGCCATGACGTCGGAGGGCGCGCCGGTGCTGTTCGCCTATGATTGTGACCTGCCGCGGATCAGGCGGTTCGATACGGCACTGCGGCTTCAGGACCGCTATGGCATCCTGATCTGCTTCGACCATCAGGCCGAAGTGCTGCGCCGCTACTGCGGCGACAGGGCTGTTGTGCAGGCCATTGACTTTGCTGCGTTCGAGAGGAGGTTTTTCCCGTAGAAAAAAAGAAACTGCGCAGTCTGCTATTCGCACTCCCGCTATTTCTATCAGGGCTGCTGTTTGGCGGCGGTTATCTATCGCAATTCGTCCGGAACTATCAACAGTGGAAGGACGCGGGCGGAACGCCAGGCGACGGAAGCTCCCCGGCCGCGCCGGTACTGTCCTTCTCCGCTTGCTGCGAAGCACTGTTCAGTAAGAGCGGGCTCATCGGCGTAGGGCTTTGCCTGTTGCTGCTGGGCCTGCTGATCGTCATGGTGATGCGCATGGGCTATTCCGATGTTGGGGAGTATGACGCGGAGCGCAACCTGACCTACTCCAACAAAGGCACCTACGGAACGGCTGGTTTCATGGAGAAAGCGGAGATGAAGGTCGTCCTTGATCTGGTGTCCGATATCCGCAAACACAGCGGCGTCATACTGGGCAAGCTGGACAATCAGGTGGTGTGTATTCCCGAGAACTCCCGGCTTAACGGCAATATCGCCGTGTTCGGCGCCAGCGGCTCTATGAAAACGCGAGCCTACTGCATCAATCGCATTTTGCAAAGCGCGTCCGAGGCCCACAACGGCCACACGGAGTCACTGATCATCACCGACCCGAAATAGGAGCTTTACGAAAAGACCAGCGAATATCTGCGCAGCAAGGGCTACGTGGTAAAGGTGTTCAACCTGATCCAGCCGGAGAACTCCGATTCATGGAACTGCCTGGCGGAGATCGAGGGTGATGAACTGATGGCGCAGATCTTCTGCGACATTATCATCAGGAATACCGGCAGCGAAAAGGGCGACCATTTCTGGAACGCTGCCGAGATGAACCTGCTGAAAGCGCTGGTACTGTATGTGGCGCTGGGTTATCCACCGGAGAGCCGGAACATTGGCGAGGTCTATAAGCTGCTGGTGCTGAACGCGGAGAAGGAGCTGGACAACCGTTTTTCTATGCTGCCAGCCAGCCATCCTGCCAGAGCACCCTATGCGCTGTTCAGCCAATCCTCGGATACGGTGCGCAGCGGCGTTATCATCGGGCTGGGCAGCCGTTTGCAGGTGTTTCAGAATCGGCCCATCTGCCAGATCACCAGCCATGATGAAATTGACATGGAACTGCCGGGCAAGCAGCCCTGCGCCTATTTCTGCATCACATCCGATCAGGACGGTACCTTTGATTTTCTCACGTCCCTGTTTCTGTCCTTCGCGTTTATCAAGCTGATCCGTTACGCGGATAAAAACTGTGCCGACCGCAGGCTGCCAGTCCCCGTTCATGTACTGGGCGAGGAGCTGACAGCCTGCGGCGTTATTCCCGACTTGAGCCGGAAGATCAGCGTGATCCGTTCACGGGGTGTCAGCATGAGCTGCGTATTTCAGAATCTGGCAGGCTTGCAAAACCGGTATCCCTATAACCAGTGGCAGGAGATATTGGGCTGCTGCGATTATCAGCTTGCCTTGGGCTGCACCGACGAGCTGACCGCAAAATTTCTCAGTGACCGTACCGGCGAGGTCAGCGTCCATGTCTCCAGTAAGGCCAAGCAGTTGGGCACATGGCGTATCAGCAACTACACGCCGGAGTTCCGTGAGACCAGCGGCGTGGGTAAGCGCAAGCTGCTGACTATGGATGAAGTGCTGCGCCTGCCGGTGAACCGTGCGCTGGTCATTGCCCGCGGCAATAAGGTGCTGCAGGTGGATAAGTACGACTACACCAATCACTATGAGGCAAAGAAGCTGCGGGACTGCAAGGCATCCGCCCATGTCCCGGAATGGCGTAAGAAGCCCGCGCCCACGTCTACTCCAAAGCCAGAGCAGCCGAAGTGCGCACCCCGTCCGAATAAGCCCTCCGCCAAACGCGGCGAGTTTGTCAAGACCGATAAGGATTCCATCATGTCAACAAAAATGTAGTACAAGGAGGAGCAACTATGCCGAGAAAGAAAACAGAAGAAATCGCCATTGTCCCGGATACTCCGGTACTGCCCGTGGATGATGCCGTGGAAGAGAGTTTACCGGAATGCATGAGCGAACCTGTAACCGAGGACATTACCCCTAAAATTGTGGAGTCCCCTGTGGAAGAGCCGGAGGACACCCCAGAGACACCGCCGAAGCGCACCGTCCGCAGGCGGACGACTACCAGAAAGAAGCAGCCGGCAGCGGAACCGGAGACGCCGCCTGCTGAAGATGCCACTGAGGAACCTGAGCCGGATACTGTTCAGCCGTGGGAGATTCTGACCGTAGATGCCCGTGACGAAGCGGAAACACAGGAGCAGCGGGAGGACATCATCTGGCATGAGATCCATACCGGCTATCGTACCCGGCGCATCCTTACCGGTATGCTGAGTGGTATTGAAAAGACGGATGCCGGGAGAACCATTGCCATCGTGGACTACAAGGGATTTCGCATTGTGATCCCCCTGCGTGAGATGGTGCTGGACTTCCCCAAAGGGCTCTATGGCATAGACTACGATGAAATGATCCTCAACTATCAGAAGATCCTCAGTAAAATGCTGGGTGCTGAGGTGGACTTCGTGATCAAGGGGATCGATGGCAACAGCAGATCCGTTGTCGCCAGCCGGAAAGACGCTATGCTGAAAAAGCAGCAGATCTATTATTTCGGCACAGACAGCGACGGTCAGTACCGCATCTGTGCCGGGCGCGTGGTGCAGGCCCGTGTGGTTGCCGTGTCAGAGCGGGTCATCCGGGTCGAGGTATTTGGCGTGGAGACGTCTATCCAGTCCCGCGACCTTTCGTGGGACTGGATCGGTGACGCCAATGACCGTTTCGCCGTGGGAGATCATGTGCTGGTGCGTGTACTGGAAGTTGACCGTACTGATCCGGAGCAGATCCGGATCAATGCCGATGTCAAAAGTGTAACAGGTGACAACCGGAATGATAATCTCCGCAAATGCCGCATTCAGGGCAAGTACGCAGGAAAAGTCACCCATGTCTATAAAGGCATTGTGTATATCCGACTCAGCAATGGTGCCAACGCCATCGCACACTCCTGCTATGACCGGCGCAGACCCGGACGAAAGGATGACGTCAGCTTCGTTGTTACCCATCTGGACGAAGAACGCGGCGTCGCCGCAGGGATCATCACCCGAATCATCAAGCAGCATATCTGACCTGTCACTACATCGGCAAAGGTTGGCAACAGATTGGCACTGTTTTGCGATTTCGTCGTAAATCCCCATATGCTATACTTGGTACAGTCAAAATTGTAAAGACCGCTGGGTAACAACTCAGCGGTCTTTCACATGTAGGAAGGTGGTGAGCCCCGATGCAGTAATCCATTCTTTTGGCGCTTTGTGACTGGGTACAGACGATACTTACCATTACCCAATCGTGTGCGCTTCGTGATTTCTGAAATCTGCTGTTGAAAAAAGGGATTCTCCAGTCGTAAGTATGATTAAGTCCTCGCAGAAAAGGACTATCCCATATTTACACGAAGGAGAGATACCCATGAGGAATAAGCTGATCTATTGCATCCCGCTGGCACTGAGTATTACATGTTTGATTGGTTGTGCAGCCAAGGCTACTCAGATGCCGGCAGAACCGGAACCTGTGGCGCTGCTTCCTGAACAGAAGCAGTCTTCCATTGTTACGAATGATGCAAAGAATGAAACGATCCCCACTCCGCAGCAGTCCGAACACGAAGATACCCCGGTACGCATCGTGGAAAGCACCCCTGCGGACACTCCGGCAAATGCAGAAACCGAGGTGCCGCAAGCGGCCTCTGTGCCCACCACGCAGCCCAATGTCACAGAGGACATTCCTTCCGAGACAGTCCACGCCAAGACGGGTTATGTGGAGTCGGAGCCTGCTCCAGAGCCAGAACCCACGCCTGAACCAGCAGTTCCCGCAAACCGGCAGGCGGCTATCGACGCGGCCAACGCCTACGCGGTGACGCAATACGGCGTCATTACGGATAGTAGCCTGACGCTGAACAACAGCGCCTACCGCTTCCCAGCGGCAGTGCCGGTGGATGCCTCGCAAGAGACGTTAGAAGCCAAGGCGCGGGACATGGTGGACTTCACGTTCCGTCAGATCATGATGCAGGCCGGGCGGGACAGTGTGGCGGATGCCGGATTCCACTGCAACGTCTGCATTGTGGCGAATGGCGGCAGCCTGCTGATCTATGTTCTCTACGACTAAAATTTGATACTCTAAACGCAAAGCCTCTCTGGCAACAGAGGGGCTTTACCTTTTGCAAAAGGAGGAAAAACATTTGAAAGTATTCAAAAGCATGACAGCACTCATCTTGGCGCTGGTCATGGCAGCCATGTTGGCTGTGTCCGCCTACGCTGCCACGGTCGTGGTCAAGTATAAAGTCTACGTCTATACCAGTCAGTTGACCTTTAAGCAGTATGACTACAGCAGTTCGACCACGCCCAGCACGAGAAATCTGACCATTCTGGCGGACAGCAGCTTGGGAAGTGGTAGCGCTCTGTATCACGTCAAGTATGTCAACGGTGCGCTGGCCTATTGCATCCAGCCCGGTGTTCGCTCAGATGACAGCAGCAACTATGTGCAGGGTTCCAGCGGCTGGTGGTACAACCTGCCCGCCTCTGTCCAAAGCGGTATCGCGCTGGCTCTGGCCTGTGGCTACCCCAGCGCCGAGTACGGCACTGCGTATGGTGACAGCAACAGCAGCGACATTATCGGTGCTGAGAAATGGGCCGCCACGCAGGCCGTTATCTGGGATTTGATCTGCGAGTACAGAAGTCCCTACGACTACCGCTCCTGGGGCAGCAGTCCGTTTTATAATTGTGTAGACACCTCGCGCTATCCCACGTTTGCGCTGTGGTACAGCGAAATTGTAGACGCCATGCAGAGCGCCACGGATATTCCCAGCTTTGCGGCAACTTCGTCTCGCTGGTGCGACACCATTGAGCTGACGAAGGATACAAGCGGCAACTACAGCGCCAGCGTCACCGACAGCAACGGTGTGCTGGGCGACTTCAACTTTTCCAGTAACAGCGGCAACGGCATCACGTTCTCTCAGAAAGGCAACACCCTGACCATCACGGCAACGGCTGAGGCCGCCAAGGGCCTCTCGACCGAGAAAACCTATTCCGCCACCGGCAGTGCCTATGGTATTGATCCCGACGAAGCGGTGCTGTGCTGGTATGATTCCACCGGCAAATATCAGTCGCTGGCCAGCTATACTGGTACAGGGCTTGATCCTGTGAGAGCCTATATCAAGATCAAGGCCACCGTAACGGAAGATAAGGGCAGCCTGACCATCAATAAGACCGACGCCGACACCGGAAAATCTCTGGCAGGTGTGACCTACCGGCTCTATGACAGCGCTGGCAACAAAATCGCTGATGCGACCACCGGCGCAAATGGCAAGGCGGTCTTTTCTGATTTGCCTCTCGGCAGCTATACCTATCAGGAGATCAGTGCGCCGGAGGGGTATGTGGTGGACAGCGCCAAGTACCCGATCACTATTACAGCTTCGGCATTGGATATCACCGCAACGCGCTCCAATGCGCTGGGGAAAGCCAGTGTTGAGATCAGCAAGGTGGACGCGGATTCCGACACACCGCTTCAGGGCGCCGGTTTCCGTCTGTATGACGCCTCTGGAAGCCAAGTCGCGGAGGGTTACACGGACGCCAATGGAAAACTGTCGTTCACCGGTCTGAAGCTGGGCAGCTACACCTGCAAGGAGTTTCAGGCACCGACCGGATATGAGCTGGACGATACTGCTTTTCCCGTTGTGCTAAACCAGAACGGGCAGGTGCTGAAAGTCACCCGTGAGAACAAGCTGATCACCGGCAGCATCGAAATTTTGAAGGTGGACGCTGACACCAAGCAGCCGCTGGCAGGCGTCTCCTACCGGCTGTTTGATAGTGCGGGCAACAAGATTGTGGATGGTACGACTGACGCCAACGGCAAGCTGATCTTTGATAATCTCAAACCCGGCAGCTATAGCTATCAGGAGATCAGCACCGTGGATGGCTACCAGTTGGACGAAACCAAGTATGATTTCAGCCTGACCAGTGAGAACCTTAACGTCAAAGTTACCCGTGAGAATAAGCCTGTCAAGGGCTGCCTCACCGTCCGCAAGGTAGACGTGACCGGCAGCCCTCTCGCTGGTGCGGAGCTGCTGCTGGAAACTTCCACAGACGGTAAGAACTGGACGGAGGTAGGTAAGATTACCACCGACAAAACAGGCATCGCCCAGTGGGACGACCTCAAGATTGGCGCACAATATCGTGTAACAGAGACCAAGGCCCCAGCAGGCTATACCCTGATGACCGAGCCGCTGTTCACAGGGACACTGGACAGCGATAGTCCCGACGTTACTATCACCGCCTGCAATAGCGCGGGATTTGTCCTGCCGTTCACGGGTAGTGCAGGTTTCGCCCCCTATATTCTGTTTGCAGCACTCATGCTCTGCATGGGTGTTTATTTTTGCAAAAAATCTGAATTTACGAAGGAGACAACCAGATGAAAAAGATCCATCGCGTATTCGCCATGCTCATGGCCGCCATTATGGCCTTGAGCCTCGTTACTATGGCATTTGCCGCAGAACCTACCATTGATCCGGCGAAGAAAGCATCCCTGAGTATCTATAAATATGATATCACCAAGGCCAGTGAGGATGGCGTGTGGGATGCCGAGTCTTATGTTTCCACCGGCCTGCATGACGATGCCGTCATTGACAAGCTGAGCAAGTATGCCATTCAGGGTGTTGAATTTACGTATCTGAAGGTAGCTGATGTCACCATGAGCAACGAGGTGGTGGACGGCCAGCGTCAGGTGGGCGTACTGTATGGCTTCGACAACTTCGAGCGCTCCAACGCCGTGCTGTCCGCCATTGGCCTGACCGCTGCGGACGCTCACAAGACTGAGGGTGGCATCAACTACTTCACCAGCGATGCTCTGAACAATAAGCTGGCCGCTGCCCTCGCCGCAAATGCCACGAACGTGAAGAACGCACTGGAAGCCGCTGTCAAGAACGGCGGCGTTGCCATGACTGAGACCGATGCGACCGGCCACACTTCCGCTTCTGGCCTGGAGCAGGGCCTGTACCTGGTGGTGGAAACCAGAGTCCCCGAAAACGTGACTTCTACCTGCAATCCTTTCCTGATCTCCTTGCCCATGACGACCGTCGATGGCAGCGAGTGGATCTACGATATCGTGACCTACCCGAAAAACCAGACTGGCAACCCCGACCTCTCCAAGACCGTGCGTGAGAGCAAGAACAGCACTGGCAAGAACACCGGCAGCCTGACCGACATCTCCGATGGCTACGCTCATACCGCTACCGCCTCCGTGGGCGACGTTGTGGACTACCAGATTCTGAGCACCCTGCCCACCATCACCTCCAAGGCTTCCAGCCTAAGCGAGTACACCTATGTGGACACCCTGTCCAGGGGCATCCGCTACAACAAGCAGGATGTTGTTATCGAGTTCTTTAAGGACGCTGGCTGTACCGATAAGATCACTACCTGGGGCGAGGATTCCGGCAAGTTCACCGTGGTTTATGATGACACGCAGAACTCTATGACTATCAAGATGACCGAAGCCGGTCTGAGCGAGATCAATGAATCCGAGGGTGTTTACGTTGATAGTGTGAAACGTGGTTACAGTGATTGCGCCATGCGGATCACCTACGCCGCCACCCTGACCGCCGATGCCAAGATGGGCGATGCCGACAACCCCAACGAGGTCGTGCTGACCTGGAAGCGCACCAACACTACTTACTACGACACGCTGGAGGACTGCTGCCACGTCTATACCTATGGCGTAGACATCCTCAAGCAATTCTCTGACGGTAAGGGCAACATTCAGAATGTCAAGTTCAACCTGCACAATGACACCGACAACTGTTACATCATCGCAGACCTGAAGGATGGCGTGTACTACGCCAAGGGCATTGCCAGTAAGAAGGCCGATGCAACCACCTTTATCCCCAACGGCAGCGGCCACATCATCGTGAAAGGGCTGGAGGATGATAGCTACAGCCTGACTGAAAACGCCACGGATAAAGGCTATGTGCTGCTCAAGGAAGCGGTCAAGATCATCATTAAGACCGCTGAGAGCGGTCAGTGCGAGAAGTGCGGAGCAAAGCTGCTGACCGCCTCTGCCACTGTCAATGGTAAGGACGTTTCTATGACCGATGGCAATGCTATCCTCCCCCTAACCGTGGTTAACAATCCCGGTTTTGATCTGCCCAAGACTGGTGGCTACGGTACTTGGATGTTCACCATCGGTGGCGTGGCGCTGCTGGGCGCGGCGGCGTTCATCGTGGTCAAGTCCCGCAAGCATAAGAGCGAGCAGTGAAACGCTGGATACTGGCGGCGGCTTGCGGTGTTGTGGCGCTGGGGCTTCTGCTTTACCCGCTGGTGGGAGAACTTCTGAGTGAAAAGTATCATTCGGATGTGGAAACTACCTACACCGCAGCCATCAAGGACACCGACGATGCCGAGCTGACCGCCCAGCGGCAGGCGGCAGAACAGTATAATGCCATGCTGGCCAATGCGACCATTTCTGAGGGAGGGGCTTCTACCCCTCCCTTGGCCTACGCCGACCAGCTCACAGTGGGTGGTGTCATGGCGTATGTGGACATTCCGAAGATCAACGTGTACCTTCCGGTACAGCACGGCACAGGCGCGGAGACATTGGAAAAATCGGTCGGCCATGTAGTAGGAACTTCCCTGCCGGTGGGCGGCAGCAGTACACACGCCGTGCTTTCGGCTCACAGTGGAATGGCGTCTGCCAAGCTGTTTTCGGACATTGACCAACTGGAGCTGGGGGATAAGTTCTTCGTTCACGTTTTGGGCGACACATTGGCCTACGAAGTGGATAGCATCAACACAGTGGTGCCTACAGATATGAGCCTGCTGCAAATTGAGGGAGGCAAGGACTTGGTCACGCTTGTCACCTGCACACCTTTTGGCATCAATACGCACCGGTTGCTGGTACGAGGCCATCGGGTACCGTATACACCAGCTCAGGAAGCGGAGGATGCCGCAGAAAAGCCAGCGGCATCCTCCTGGACGCAGCATTACCTCACCGGCCTTGGCATTGGTCTTGCAGCGGCGGCAGTGATTGGCGGCGGGTATGCCATCATTAGGAGGAAGCGCCATGCGTAAGACACCTTTTGTACTGGCGGCGTTGCTGGCGGTGACGGGCATCTGCGTGATGCTGTGGCCGACCTTTACCGGCAGCCGTTTGGAATCCCACGCAGAAGAAGCAGCACAAACCTTCCTCGAAGAACGGAAGCCGGAGCAGCAGTACCCCGAACTGCTGGTAGCTTTACAGAAATATAACCGCCAGCTTTACACGGAAAAGCAGTGTAACCTCACCGACCTCGAAGCCTGCGAAGAACCCGCCGCCGACCTGACCGCCTACGGCATCGAGGACGAGATCATCGGCGTCTTAGAGATTCCAGCCATGGAGTTGACCATGCCGGTCTATTTGGGCGCATCCGACGACCACCTCGCGGCGGGAGCGGCGGTGTTAGGCAACACATCAGCTCCCATCGGCGGAGCCAACACCAACTGCGTCATTGCCGGTCATAGAGGGTGGCGCGGCGCGGACTACTTCCGGCACATAGATAAACTGGCTGTGGGCGATACCGTTACGCTGACGAATCTATGGAAAACGCTGACCTATACTGTGGCCGACATTCAGATCATTCAGCCCCATGAAGCGAATAAGATCAAAATTCAGCAAGGTCGCGACCTGCTGACGCTGCTGACCTGCCACCCTTACGCTTCGGGTGGGCGACAGAGATATGTGGTTTACTGCGAAAAAACTGCCCACCATGAGGCAATAAGCCAATCACGGTGAGCAGTTTTGCTGGCAGCGCATCAGACAAGCGTATCATCCAGCAGGAAGTCGATGACGCCGATATTGAGAATGCCGTTGTCGTCATACCAACGCTTGCGGATGTCATGACGCACGATGATCTTCGGGAAGGAATCGCCGGTCAGCGTAAAAGGCTTGTTTTCGGTGATCGCCTTTTCCTCCGTTCCAAGCGCATAGGCGGACTGAATATATGTCTTCTTGCCGCCGGAGGTCGCAATGAAGTCAATTTCCCGTGCGACCGGCGTGACCTTTCCTTTGGCATTTTTCTCATTGCCATAGACAATGCCGATGTCAACGGAGCATTCACGGATTATCAGCTCATTGAAAATGATGTTTTCCATGATGTGTGTCATTTCCTGCTGGCGGAAGCCGATACGGGCATTTCTCAGTCCAATGTCCTCACAGTAGTATTTGTTGGGATAATCAAAATAGCTCTTGCCCTTGACGTCCCAGCGTTTGCATTCGGTGAAGAGAAAGGAATCCGATAAGTGATCCATATAGGCTTTCACGGTGTTCAAGGCAACGATATTCTCACCGCTGCGCTTCTGCATGGTATTGATGGTAGCTGCAACCTTCGTCGGATTGGTCAGAGAGCCGATAGATGAACACAGCAGATCAAGAATCGCGGACAGTACATCCTCACGCTTGATCTTTTTCCGCTCTACAATGTCCTTCAGATAAACCTCGGAAAACAGCGATTTCAGATAAGCCATCTTCGCGGCGTCTGTGGGACGGGACAGGATCAGCGGCATACCGCCGTAGAAAGCAAACTCATCGAAAGCGTCCTGCTTATCGCCGCCAACAGCCGAGTAGTACTCAGCAAAAGAAAGCGGATGCACACGGATCTCATCGCTTCGCCCTCGGAACTCAGTCAGTATGTCAGAGGACAGCATTTTGGAGTTGCTGCCGGTCACATAAATGTCCAGGTTGGACAAGGACTTCAAATCGTTGAGCGCGTCGTAGAAGGTGATCTTCTTGCCGTCCGGATTGTAAGGATTCGGAACTTCGTCGGACATCTGGATCTCGTCTACAAAGAGATAGTATTGGTCGGTGCTGTGTTCCACGATCTCCCGGACATGAGCCGCAAGCTCCAGCGGATCACGATAGCGGATATCGCGGGTCAAGTCCAACTCAAAGGACAGAATGTGGTCTTCTGCAACACCCTCGTTGAGAAGATAGCTCTTGAATAAATTGCGAAGCAGATAGGACTTGCCGCATCTGCGGATGCCAGTGATAACCTTCACCTGCCCATCCCACATAAAGGAGATGATTTTCTTCAAATAGCGATCTCGTTTTATTTCCA